>CAZZLP010000160.1:0-3917 GCA_964654705.1 uncultured Chitinophaga sp. | reverse complement strand
AGCTCCTTACAGCGAAAAAGAATACAGCGAAGACCTTGGCGTAAAAAGTTTGTGGGGAGAAAAAGGATACAGCACCTACGAGCGCACCGGTATACGCCCCACCCTCGAGGTCAATGGTATCTGGGGAGGCTACACCGGAGAGGGCGCTAAAACCGTGCTTCCCTCTAAGGCCTACGCAAAGATCTCTGCCCGCTTAGTACCCCACCAATCGTCTGACAAGATTACCCAAAAATTATTGGATTACTTTACCCGCATTGCACCGCCCTCCGTACAAGTTCGTGCATCGCTGCATCACGGTGGCGAGCCCTATATGACCCCTATCGAAAGCAGCGGCTACCGCGCTGCTGCCAAAGCAGTAGAGGCCACCTTTGGCAAAGCCCCCATTCCCGTTCGCGGAGGGGGGAGTATTCCCATCTGTTCGATCTTAGAAAAAGAATTGGGCATCAAGATCGTGTTTATGGGGTTTGGACTGGATAGCGATAACCTTCATAGCCCCAATGAAAAATACAATATCGAAAATTATTTTAAGGGAATCGAGACCATTCCGCATTTTCATCGCTACTTCGCCGAGCTCTCCTAAGCCGATTGCCATTGACCATGCAGGGTGGCCCTGATCGTTATCAACCGATCATTGCAGCGCATCATTGAGGTGCACCCTTCTATGGAATTAGTTTTGAATACGCACTATTGCCATATTCAAAACAACAAAATCCATGGAAAAACAATTGCTAGAAAAAGCCAGCCGCTCCCTTCCTTCTTTATTCGGAAACGGATGGCTCGACCGGATGCTGAGCACCCCGCTCGATGAGTATTTGGGCCTGACCCGTGTGTCGAACGTCCCTTCTGTCAATGTCAGCGAGACCGACAAAGAGTACATCGTTACCGTTGCCGCCCCCGGTATGGAGCGAACCGACTTTCAGGTAGAGACCGCCGAGGATATGCTGACCATCTCGGCCGAAAAAGAAAAAGAAGAAAAAGAGGAGCGCGAAGGTCGTTACAACCGCAGGGAGTACAACTACAGCAGTTGGTCTCGTTCGTTCAGCTTGCCCGAAGACTGCAACGCCGAAAAGATCGATGCGCTATACAAAAGCGGCGAACTCAAGATCACGATCCCCAAAACGGCCATCAAAAAACCTAAGAATGTTCATAGTATCCCGGTAGAGTAACTCACTATGGACATTTTTTTAAACCCCCGCCTTTGCGGGGGTTGCTTTTTTTAGGCCCGGCGTGCGCTGGGTTATCGCGGCTGGTTATATTTGCCATATGCACATCGATATCCTGACGGTCTTGCCGGGTCTGCTCGAGAGTCCTTTTGCGCACAGCATTATGAAAAGGGCGCAAGAGAAAGGACTGCTCACCGTGGCCGTTCATCCCCTTCGACAATGGGCCGTCAATGAATACGGTCAGGTAGACGATTACCAATATGGGGGCGGTGCGGGTATGGTCATGATGTGCGAGCCACTGGCCAATGCTATCGAAGCGCTCTCGGCCAAGGGCGCTTACGATGAGGTTATTTTTTTAACGCCAGACGGAGAGACCCTTACCCAACCCATGGCCAACCAGCTTTCGTTAAAGAAAAGATTATTGCTGGTGTGCGGACATTACAAAGGGATCGATCAGCGAATTCGCGATCATTTTATTACCCGCGAAATTTCGATAGGCGATTATGTGCTCAGCGGCGGAGAGTTACCCGCGGCCGTACTGGTCGATGCGATCGGCAGGCTTATTCCTGGTGTACTCAACGACGAAACCTCTGCGCTGACCGACTCTTTTCAAGATCAATTACTGGCTGCCCCCGTCTACACCAGACCCGAAGATTTCAGAGGATGGAAAGTACCCGATATCTTACTGGGCGGCAACCACCGGCTAATCGAAGAGTGGCGATACGAACAAGCCATGGAGCGCACCCGAACACGACGACCCGATCTGTTAAACGACTAAATTTTTTTCTATGCCTACACCCAGAAGAAGTTTCTTAAAACAACTTGCCTTGGGCAGCACGGTCATGGCCGGTGCCTATCCTCTGTTGGGCGCCAGCGACGAGCAGATCGAAAGGGCCGGGCAATCGCAGCAACGCACCCCTGTCTTTAACATGTGCGGATATGCAGCGCCCAAACTGGAGACCGTTCGTATCGGCATTATCGGGGTAGGCATGCGAGGCTCCGATGCCGTAGAAAGGTTATCGTACATAGACGGAACCACCATTGTAGCCCTGGGCGATAAGTATCCCGATCGCGTTGCCCGCGCGCAAAAAACGCTGGCCGATATGCAGCGGCCCACGGCAAAAGAGTTTACAGGAGAAGAAGGATGGAAAAAGATGTGCGAAGACCCCGATATCGATCTGATCTATACCTGTACGCCCTGGACACTGCATACGCCTATTGCCGTCTACGCCATGACACAAGGAAAACACGTGGCTACCGAGGTTCCGGCCGCGCTTACGCTCGATGAGTGCTGGCAATTGGTCGAGACCTCGGAGAAAACAAAGCGGCACTGCATGATGCTCGAGAATTGCTGCTATGATTTCTTTGAACTGCTTACGCTCAATTTAGTACGACAAGGTCTTTTGGGAGAGATCGTTCACAGCGAAGGAGCCTACATACACGATCTGTCAGAAGACTGGTTGTTCAACAAGAACGCCTATGCCGATATGTGGCGCTTAAAGCTCAACATTGGCAAGCAAGGTAATTTATATCCAACGCATGGGCTGGGTCCTGTTGCCCAGTGCATGAACATTAACCGGGGCGATCTGATGGAACACCTGGTCAGTATGAGCACGGCCGATTTTAGCTTATCGCCTCTGGCAAAAGAAAAAGCAAAACAAGATCCTTTCTTTGCCCCCTATGCCGACCAGTCTTACCGGGGCAACATGAACAATACCATTATTCGTACCGTAAAAGGAAAGACCATATTGTTGCAACACGACGTCTCAACGCCTCGCCCCTACTCCCGCATTCATTTACTGAGCGGCACCAAAGGCATGGCACAAAAATGGCCCGGACCCGCGCGGATCGCTTTTGGACACAGCTGGCTCAAGGCCGACGAGCAAAAAAAGCTCGAAGAAAAGTACACCCTTCCGTTGGTCAAACTAATCGGCGATATCGCCAAAGAAGTAGGCGGACACGGCGGTATGGATTTTATCATGGACTGGCGACTGATCGACTGCCTGCGTAACGGTCTGCCCCTCGATCAGAACGTGTATGATGCCGCAGCCTGGAGCTCGATTGTACCGCTTAGCATTCGCTCGGCCGAAAAAAGATCCCGAACCGTAGACATTCCCGATTTTACCAGAGGATTCTGGAAAACGAACGAGCCCGTACAGCTGAGCTTAGAAGGAGGTGCCACCACCCGGGTACGCTCCATCGAAAAGAAAAAAAGCTAAGGGGCACGTTCTGCCGATTTAAGGTCATTCGTTAAACAAAGCGGTGCCGATTGCCAAAAGCCTTTATTTTTGGAATGTCAACGCATGCGAACCTTAGCCACCTTGGTTGATCCCGTTTATCAACCCCCTGTCCGCTTTAGCACATACGAGAGGTTCTGGCTTCGTTACATCAACGATACCAGAGATCTTGCCTTTGTGCATTTACTGACCGCCATCCATGTGCTGGTCATTCCGTTGGCCATCTTGTTGTACACTCCGCTTTTGCAAGGCGCTTCCTGGTGGGTGGCCTACGTGGTCTATTTCTATACCGCACAATTATATTTCAAAGGCCGGTTCGGATTAATGTTGCACTGCATCTGCCACCGCAAGCTCTTTAAAAAAGAGTTCATCTTCTTACAACATTGGGTCATTTGGGTGGTCTGTCCTTTTTTCGGGCATACACCCGAAACCTATTTTGCGCACCATATGGGCATGCACCACGTAGAGAACAATATGGAAGACGATGCCAGCAGCACGCTTCGCTACCAACGCGACA
>CAZZLP010000159.1:0-3921 GCA_964654705.1 uncultured Chitinophaga sp. | reverse complement strand
ATTCATTTTTAAGGGTATTAAAACAGTGGGGACAAGTAGTCACGATCTTTTTGATACCGTATCCGTTTAACACTTGTATATTCTGATAGGCCATCATCTGAAAAAGAAATTCGTTACCGGCTCTTCGGGCAGGATCGCCGGTACAGCTTTCTTCTTTTCCTAAGATGGCATAATCGATCTGCACCTGGTCCAGGATCTGTGCAAAGGCCTTTGTAACCCGCTGGGCCCGTTGATCAAAACTTCCCGCACACCCTACCCAGAACAGGATCTCGGGTACTTTTCCCTGTGCAACGAGTTCGGCTACGGTAGCTACTTGCATGGCCCTTTGTTTTAGGGGATAAAATTACGCCTTTCAACGGCATCGCTCAAATTGAACTTACTCATTTGCGCTTACTTTTGCTGCAGCCTGCATGAGAAAACTTTTTCGCTTATTGACCCATTGGGAGCAATGGAACTTCTTTGTTCTTTACCTTCCGCTGTTTCCGGTTTGGTGCTGGTATTGTATTAAGAGTCGCTCTCTTTGGTTTTTTTCAGCCTCTAACCCGACCATCACCTTCGGGGGCTTCGAAGGAGAAGGTAAAAAAGAAATGTACGACCAGCTTCCAATAGGATGGTTTCCTAAAACCCATTACCTGGAGCCTGCCACCGATCTTGCTGCTGCTCGCCAGGCGATAGAGGAGGCGGGTTTTTCGTTGCCCTTTGTGGTAAAACCCGATGTGGGTATGAAAGGGATCTTGTTTCGCAAAATTGAGCAGTGGCAGCAGTGGGAGCTCTATCACCGGCAAGTTCCGGTGACCTATTTGGTGCAAGAGCTGGTAACGTATCCGGTAGAGCTGAGCTTATTTTATTATCGTTATCCTGATCGTGAAAAAGGAGTCATTTCGGGTTGTATAGAAAAAGAGTTATTGCAGGTACGCGGTGATGGTCGCTCTACTTTACAAGCGTTGATAGCACAACATCCAAGAGCCTCGCTTCGGTTGCCAGAGATGAGGCACCGGCATGGTGCATACTTCGATCGCGTTGTGCCGGAGGGGTCTTCTTATTTTCTTTCTTATGCCGGTAACCATAACCGGGGGGCAAGGTTCATAGACCTTATGCGCGAAGTAGACGATAAGCTGCTCGATTTTTTTGATGCTCTTAGCCGCCACACTTCTTTTTTTTATGGCCGCTACGATATCAAGTGTCTATCACTCCAAGCTTTAAAGGAGGGACATTCCTTTTCTATTCTCGAATTCAATGGCTGCGGAGCCGAGCCTAACCATATTTACGACGCGGGTTTATCGGTCTTTCAGGCTTATCGCATCTTGCTTGACCATTGGAAGGCGCTTTACCATATTAGTGCTTTTAATCATCAAAAGGGGCACCGGTATTGGTCTTTTAAAAAAGGATGGCGGTTTTTACGCAAGGCTCGCCGGCATTTTGCCCTTCTCGAGACCATCGACTAGATCGCTTTCTTAATTTTATACCATGAATTTCATACGCGTGTTTTTGGTGGGCTTGTTGGTTAGCTTTCTCGGGTCGCTACCGCTGGGAACACTCAATATAGCGGCCATGCAGATCGCGATCGGGCAAGGCGTGCAGTCGGCTATGTTATTTTCGCTGGGCTCTTTACTGGCCGAGATGATCTATGTGCGGCTATCGTTGGTAGCTATGGACTGGGTCAGAAAGCAAAGGCGGTTGTTGAAGTTGCTGGATTGGCTGACCGTCATCATCGTTACTATATTGGCGCTCTCCAGTTTTTATACGGCCTCTCAGGCAGAACCCGCCCCCAATCCCGTGTTAGGGGTAGCCCTTCCGAAAGTAGTGCTGGGGTTTACCATGAGTGCCCTTAATCCGGTGCAGATTCCATTCTGGTTCGGATGGAGTGCGGTCTTGCTTACCAGAAAGGTCTTGGTGCCCGATCCGGTGCAATACTATCTATACATTGCCGGTATTGGCTGTGGTACTTTTTTGGGCAACTGCGTTTTTATTTTTGGTGGTCAGTATGTAGCGCACCGCATAGAGAACAACCAGACCACGCTCAATTGGATCATCGGAGGGGTATTTGCCTTTACGGCGCTGCTACAGCTTTTCAGAATCGTTCATAAAAAAGATACGCTGCAGCAGATCGAAGAAAAAACAACGCGTCCCTTATAGGGAACGAGTCCAGTTGTCTCGATCGTCTGGGCTGAACTTCCAGGGGGCAAAATTATTTTCGACGTTGCTAAACAGAGCAGCCCACTCCGCGGGGGTCTTACTCTCTTCCATCACCAGATTTCTGCGTAATTGCAAGATAATATCCAGCGGATTGATGCTGACAGGGCAAGCCTCTACGCAGGCATTACAAGTTGTACAGGCCATCAATTCTTCGGTGGTAATGTAGGTATGCAGCAGCGATCTGCCATCTTCTTGCCAGGTGCCGTTGCGGTCTATTTGGCGCCCCACCTCTTCTAAACGGTCGCGGGTATTCATCATGATCTTTCGCGGCGATAGTAATTTACCAGTTTCACGGGCCGGGCATACTGCCGAGCACCTGCCACACTCGGTGCAGCTATACGCATCCAAAAGATTCTTCCAGCTAAGGTCGGCCACATCGCGCGCCCCAAATCGTAACGGCGCTGCAGCCGCATCGGTGGGGGCCAGTTCGGGTTGCATGGCATAGAGCACCTCTTGCTGAATAGAGGGCATGTTCTCCATTTTTCCAGCCGGCTGTAGCCGGGCATAATACGAGTTAGGAAAGGCCAGTATAATGTGTAGATGCTTGGAGTAGGGTAGGTAATTTAAAAAAGCGAAGATGCCGATGATGTGCAGCCACCAACTGCCCCTCTCGATCAAGACAAGTGTTTGGTCAGAGAGCGACCCCAGGCTTTCGTGCAGCCAAGAAGAGATCAAAAAATTACCGGTTAGATGATGGGCATAATGCCCCACTGCCCTTTGTTGCAATAAGGTGTCGCTGGCATTCATCACCAAAAAAAGTCCCATCAGTACGATCTCCGTTATTAAAATAAGATTGGCATCGGTGCGAGGCCATCCCTGCAGGTCATTGCTGATAAATCGTTTGAGCTGCAGTCCGTTTCTTCGAATAAAAAAAATGACACAGGCGATCAAGACCAATAAGGCCAGTACCTCAAAGCAGTTGATCAAAAGCGGATAAAGGGTAGGGACCAATGGAAACAAGACCCGGTGCGATCCGGTAAGCCCGTCTATGATGATCTCGACGATCTCTATGTTGATAATGATAAAACCGGCATAGACACACAGGTGCAATACGGCGACTAGTGGGTTGTTGAACATCTTTTTTTGCCCCAGCGCCAGCAGCAGCATATTCTTGAAACGACGGGTCGGCTGGTCGTTGAGGTTTTCTTTTCTTCCCAATAGGATATTGCGACGTATGGCGGCAGCTTTTTTACTAAATAATAGTACGGCCACCGCAAAGAGAACAATAAAGGCTAGGGATTCTAAAAAGGCCATGCGCGTCGATTAAGTTGCTAAATTATGATAAATCCTCTCAGAAATAGAAAGGACGAATCTTCCACTTTCCGCTCGAATAAGAGAGGGCGGGAGATGGAAATTTAAACGCATTCAAAAAAGTAAAGAGCACACGTACGGCTTTTTTGTTGGTTTTAATCTGGCTCCAGTCAATGTCAGGGGCAATATACCACTGTCTGACCCTTGCAACATCTCTTCTGTCGAAAGTGACCGTGCCATTCACATCGGTGGCAACATTTTGTCTGCCCCCGAAGAGTCCTTCGGCACCGTACCCCACCGCTACAGCAAGCCAGGGGGGAAGTTGATGTGACGTAAAGAATGGAGCCAGCCGTACACTGGCCCAGTAGGTTTGGCCATTATAATCTTTTAGCATGCGCACGATCCAGGTAGAACCAAATAACTGGTCGCTGCGCCGGTCAAGCAGGGGGTCAGGGTAAATTAATCGATGAAAAG
>CAZZLP010000158.1:0-3925 GCA_964654705.1 uncultured Chitinophaga sp. | reverse complement strand
TGGTGTCCAGAGAACGACGGGCTAATCTGGAGCCACCTGCTCAAGTCGGCGGAACTTAACTCGCTTAACCCTATTATCATTCAAACCTATTTAGGCGAAGCACCGTTTACCCAGGGATTATCACAAGAGTATTCTCCGGGCAATCTGGGTACCTGGATCGGTTGGCAGATCGTAAAAAAATTCATGGGCAGCCACAAAGACCTGACGCCTGAGGCATTGATGAAAACAACACCCGCAGTCCTGCTAGAACAGGCCAAGTACAAACCCAAATAAAAAAGAAAATCAATTGTTCTTGAACGGAACGATCATCTCAAAGCTGGGTATCGTTACCGTAAAAAGCTGGCGGGTCTCCAGATTCTCCATTTGATAGGTGCCGTACATCCGACCCATTTCGGTACGAAGGTTACAACCACTTACATACTGATAGCGTTCACCGGGCTGGAGCACGGGTTGTACGCCCACGACCCCTTCTCCTTCCACCTCGCGATGCGTGGCGTTGCTGTCGAAAATAAACCAGTGACGGCGATGCAGTTTGACAGGAAAAGAATTGTAATTCTCCAGTACGATCCGGTAGGCGAACATGTACTCCGACTGTAATGGATTACTGTAGTCCTCTTGGTAAAAGGTCTCTACACTAACCTGCACACCCTCTGAGATTATCGAAGCCATGGTATAAAATTAATGAAATTGGCAAGTATCCTGTTAAGTTTTTGCGGCTTACCTTTGCACCGAAAAATACAACCAGCATGAAGATAGCGGTAGCCAAAGGAGACGGTATCGGACCCGAAATAATGCAAGCGGTCCTGCGCATTTTTGAAGCCAACAACGTTCCGCTTCAGTACGAGGTGGTCGAGATGGGAAAGTGGGTTTTTGATAAAGGTTTCAACAATGGAATGACCCCAGAAGCTAAACAAACCATCGAGCAATTGGGCCTTCTTTTTAAAGGGCCCATGGAAACGCCCAAGGGCAAAGGGGTCAAAAGTATCAACGTTACCGCGCGCAAAACCTGGAATACCTACGCGAACAAACGTGTATTTACTTCACTGCATGGGGTAGACACCGTATTCAGCAAGGCCGGTATCCCCATTAACATTACCATCGTTCGCGAGAACATAGAAGATACCTATGGCGGTATCGAGCATATGCTTACCCAAGACGTGGCCCTTTGTCGTCGGTTCATAACCCGGCCTGGCAGTATGCAGGTCATGCGCTATGCCTTCGAAATGGCCAGTAAAAAAAATGCAAAACGAATTAGCTGCGGGCATAAGGCCAACATTATGAAGATCACCGATGGCCTGTTTTTAGAATGCTTCTACGAAGTAGCCAAAGAGTATCCACACCTGAAGGCCGACGATATTATTGTCGATGATCTTTGCATGAAGCTGGTTACCCGGCCCGATCTTTTTGATGTGGTGGTACTGCCCAACCTGCAAGGTGATATTGTATCCGACCTATGTGCCGGTCTGGTGGGCGGACTCGGATTTGCACCTTCTGCCAACATAGGAGACCATATTTCGATCTTCGAGGCCGTACATGGCACTGCCCCCGATATTGCCGGAAAAAATCTGGCCAATCCTACCGCATTGCTACTAAGCGGACTGGCCATGCTTCGACATGTGGGATTGTACGAAAATGCCGCGACTATCGAAAACGCACTTCGTTATACACTCGAAACCGGTGTACACACCGGCGATTTTGGCAATAAGGATATTCCCGCTGTCAACACCACTGAATTTGCTGATGCCATTATTGGCAACTTTGGAAAAACGCCTCGCGAGGGAGTAGTCACCTACTCCGGTAGTGCTAAGACGTATAGCCCCGCAGCACCCATTCATCAACACCCCATGCTAGAATCGACCGAGCGCAAAAGCGAAGCGATCGTGGGGGCCGATCTTTTTATACAAAGCAATCAACAACCCACCGCCATTGCCGCCATTTGTGAGGCACAGACGGCAGGATTGTTCAAACTGGTCACGATCAGCAACCGGGGTACCCAGGTGTGGCCTACCGGTTCTGTCTATACCAACCTGGTCAATCAATACCGGGTACGCTTTGAGAGCCTCCAGCAAAACGGTTTGCAGCAAGAAGATATCATTGCCCTTTACCAACGGGTCAGCCAACATTTTAAGGTTTGTTCGATAGAGCTGCTGAACCAATGGGGCGATCAGAGGGCCTACAGTCTTGCACAAGGTCAGTAAATACCGTATCCCTGTTTTTGCAGCAGCTGTTTTACTTTAATGCGCTGGTCTCCTTGCACCAGTATCATCTCGTCTTTTACCGAGCCACCCGTGCCGCAGTAATTGCGCAGCTGCTTGCCTAAACTTTCGAGGTCTTCTGTCTTTCCCATAAAACCCGTTATGAGCGTAACCGCTTTGCCGGCCCGCTGTTTGGTATCGAGGGTAATTCGTAACCGCTGCTGTGACGGGGGCAAGGTCTCTTTCGGCGTATCGGCGGTTGGCTCGTAAGAAAAATTCGGATCGGTGCTGTAGACAAATCCCCGGAGATCGGCTTTGTTTTTTTTAGACATAATCAATGCGCATGGGGGTACAAAGAGGCCTTTAAACTCAGATCGATACTTTGTGCCTGGTGAATGAGAGCGCCCACACTAATAAAATCAACACCGGTGTCGGCATACCGAAGGATGTTCTCTTGGGTAATGCCTCCGCTGGCTTCGGTCTCAAAGGTACCCGCAGGCGCGGTTGATTGAATATAGTCCAAGGCCTCTCGAAGCTGTTCCGGAGAAAAATTATCGAGCATGATGCGTTTTACTTTTTGTTGCCCGAAACGAACTACTTCGGCCACCTCTTGCAACGAACGGGTCTCGACCTCAATGGCAAGGGATGGTTTTTTTTCTTGCACATACTGCGAGGCCTTTTCTATGGCCATGGCAATACCGCCACAAAAATCAATATGATTATCTTTTAACATGATCATATCGTAAAGACCAAATCGATGGTTGTAGGCTCCGCCGATACGAACGGCTTCTTTTTCCAGTAATCTGAAATTGGGGGTGGTCTTACGAGTATCCAGTAAACGGGTGTGGCTGCCTTGCAACTTAGCAACATACGAACGGGTAAGGGTGGCAATACCACTCATGCGTTGCATACAGTTTAACACCAGACGTTCGCATTGTAAGATCACCGCGGCAAAAGATTCCACTTCGAAGGCAATATCACCCGGCTGCACCCGATCACCATCCTTTACAAAAGCCGTAAACCGTGCAGTAGGGTCTTTGTGCAAAAAAATTCTTTGGGCCACCTCTATTCCTGCCAGTACGGCAGCTTGCTTTACCTTAAGCAAGGCCTTACCGCTGGCTGTAGGCGAAATACAAGAAAGCGTGGAGTGATCACCATCGCCCAGATCTTCTTCGAAAGCCTGCTCAACGAAGCGATAAAACATAGTGGAATTCATGCCGTAAAATTAGCACTTAATCCATGGTTTGAATACGCAACTCCCTGACCCCTTCTTTAGAGCCGGCGGCCGACATAAAAATATTGACACGAAACTGTCCCTTCTCCGTTAGCAGCGTACCGATGGCAAATGCGCCGGCCGGTGCATTACCCCGATGCTTTAACTCAAAGCCCGTCACCGGGTAGGCGGCAAAAAATTTAGAGATCGCTGCCTGTGCCTGCGCCTTGTTAAGTTGAGCGGATTGGTCAGGAAGCGTCAGTGTAAGCGTTTGCTCAAAACGACCGGCCAGCTGCGAAGCATTTCCGCTCTTGAGCGCAGCGAACACCGATTCCAAAGCGTCTTGCCCCGTAGCCGCTACCTGAAGAAAGAATAAGGCGGGCAAAAACAAGGCTCCTGCTGTCAGTTGAATTTTCATGATCACTAAAATACATCATTTTTGGCTGTACTTTTGATGACTTGCAACACATCATGAAAAAAACCATGTTGGTCATAATGGATGGATGGGGGTTGGGCA
>CAZZLP010000157.1:0-3926 GCA_964654705.1 uncultured Chitinophaga sp. | reverse complement strand
CTGCTGCGAGTCTGATGAAAAACAGCTAAAAATGGTTCGGTTCGCCTAACGCCGTTAAAAGCTCGCTCGCTTTACTTTCTACTTTCCTTTATGCCCCGCTAACGGCGTTTTAACGGCTCACCTTCTCCATTTTTTTGACGCTGTTTTTCAAGGCCTCTTCGCAGGAGGCATTCCGCCGAGCAGTCATAAAAAATCCCACCGATGAGGGCGGGTTTTTTAGAAAAGTATTGAACAGTAGTTTAAAGTAGTGCTACTATACTGAGAAGCAGATTTTTTGAAAGATAGCTTTTTTTGTAGCACCTTTTGCGGAGCCGCCTTGAAAAAAGGCGTTAAGAAAAGGGAATGCGTAGCCGTCAAACGCCGTTGGCGGGGCATACTAAAAACTTGGAATTATAGCGAGCAAGCTTTTAACGGCATTCGGCGAGGCATTCCGTTTTTAGCCTTTTTTCATCAGTGGTAAAGCAAAAGGTGTTCCAAAAAAATGTAGACAACAAAAAAGAATCCCGCCAAACTAGTAGCGGGATTCTATGTATTCAAGCACCAAGGGACCGATCAACCACAGCCACCCTGGTTACCACAGTTGTTGCACTTGTAGCAAGCCCCACTACGCATCATGATGTTACCGCAAACGTTACAAGCGGGCGCATCGCTTTGCATATTCTTGGCCACGGCATTCATGGCATCGAGGGTGCTGTCTCCTTTTTCTACCTTGGCAACTTTGGGAGCAGCGGCCTTTACCGGTTGTGCGGTTCCCGCAGCGGGTGTAATACGAACACTGGAGAGTTCGGGATCTTTGACGTATTCGAGAGGGTTAGATGGCACTTCGTCCCAATCATCGGCACCGGTATTCATCACCTCGGGTTTATCGAGCACATGCACCAGATCGGTTCTACCGAGATACTCGTAGCCAAGCACACGGAAGATAAAGTCTACGATCGAGGTAGTGGTCTTGATATTGGGATGCTCTACGAAACCAGAAGGGTCGAAACGGGTAAAGGCAAACTTGTCTACGAACTCTTCGAGCGGTACGCCGTATTGCAATCCGATAGAGACAGAGATGGCAAAGCAGTTCATCATACTGCGCATAGTGGCGCCTTCTTTCGCCATATCCACAAAGATCTCTCCCAACGTACCATCGGCATATTCGCCGGTGCGCAAGAACACGGCCTGCCCGCTGATCTTGGCTTTTTGTGTAAAGCCGCGGCGCTTGGCTGGCAAGGTGCGTCGCTCCACGATCTTGGCAAGTTTGCGCTTGAGCTTGGTATCGGGAGAAGCTTGCACGCGTTTTTGTACTTCATCGAGCAACTCCTCTACGGTCAGTTTTCCAAGGTCAACGATGTTGGAATCGACAGCGGCATCGGTATTCTCACTGGCAGTAACAGCCGTATCGGCGGAGTCGGTCTTTTTCTTTTTATCGCTTTTGTTACTGAGCGGCTGCGAAAGTTTAGAACCGTCGCGATAAAGTGCATTGGCCTTAAGACCCAACTTCCAGCTCAGGTAATAGGCATCGGCGATCTCCTCGACATTAGCCTCGTGGGGCAGGTTGATGGTCTTGGAAATGGCACCGCTAATAAAAGGTTGCGTGGCGCCCATCATGCGGATGTGACCATGTGCATGAATGTATCGCTGTCCTTTTTGACCGCATTTGTTGGCGCAATCAAAAACGGGCAGGTGTTCTTCTTTAAGGCCGGGAGCTCCTTCGAGCATCATGGTGCCGCAAACGTAATCGTTGGCAGCCTCGACCTGCTCATCGGTAAAGCCAAGCGCCTCGAGCAAACTCCATTCAAAATCGTTGTACTGCTCGGGAGCAAAACCCAGCCGCTGCAAACACTCTTCTCCCAGTGTATACTTGTTAAAGACGAATCCGATCTCAAAGGCGGTCAGTGCCGCGGCATCAAGACGCTTGATCTCGTCGGCAATGAACCCTTTTTCGCTCAGGGTTTGATGATTGATAAAGGGAGCGCCAGCAAAACTGGCCGCACCAACGGCATATTTGATAATGGCATCCGTTTCTTTTTCGCTATAGCCCAAATTCTTGAGTGCAACGGGAACACTTTGGTTGATGATCTTGAAGTACCCACCGCCGGAAAGTTTCTTGAACTTGACAAGGGCAAAGTCGGGTTCTACTCCGGTGGTATCGCAATCCATAACCAGACCAATGGTACCGGTGGGAGCGATCACGGTAGCCTGCGCGTTGCGGTATCCGTATTGTTCTCCCAACTCAACGGCATCATCCCAAGCCTTACAGGCCGCCTTTAATAGGTAATCGGGGCAATACTTGGCTTTGATACCCTGCGGCTTTAAGCTAAGGTTCTCATATTCGTCGGCGTCGTAAGCGGCCAGACGGTGATTGCGCATAACGCGCATCATGTGTTGCTTGTTCTCTTCGTAACGAACGAATGGGCCCAGTACACTGGCCAGCTCGGCAGAAGTCTTGTAAGAGATACCGGTCATGATCGCGGTGAGGGCACCGGCGATGGCACGAGCTTCTTCGCTGTCATAGGGAATGCCGCTTACCATCAGCATGGTGCCAAGGTTGGCATAGCCCAACCCAAGGGTGCGGTACTCATAGCTAAGTTGCGCCACTTCTTTAGAAGGAAACTGCGCCATCAGGACCGAGATCTCCAGCACCACGGTCCACAGACGGGTGTTGTACTCATAGCCCTCCACGTCGAAGGTGTTGGTGGCGTTGTCGTAGAACTTCATCAGGTTGGCAGAGGCCAGGTTACAGGCCGTATTGTCGAGGAACATGTATTCCGAACAGGGGTTCGAAGCACGGATAGGTCCTCCCTCGGGGCAGGTGTGCCATTCGTTGATGGTGGTATTGTACTGCGTACCGGGGTCCGCACAACGCCAAGCCGCATAGGCGATCTGGTTCCAGAGTTCGCGGGCAGGAACTTTTTTCATGACGCGTCCATCTTGACGGGCGGTCAGTTCCCAATCTTCGTCTTTCTCTAATTTCTCGAAGAAAGCATTGGGAATGCGAATCGAGTTATTGGAGTTTTGGCCGCTTACGGTACGGTATGCTTCGTCTTCGTAACCAGAAGGATAACCGGCCGCAATAAGTGCCGCTACTTTCTTTTCTTCTTCTACTTTCCAGTTGATGAACTGTACGATTTCAGGATGATCGAGATCAAGACAAACCATCTTGGCGGCACGACGCGTGGTACCACCGCTCTTGATGGCACCGGCAGCGCGATCTCCGATCTTGAGAAAGCTCATCAGACCCGAACTGCTTCCGCCTCCGCTGAGTTTCTCTCCTTCGCCGCGCAGATTCGAATAGTTGGTGCCGACTCCCGATCCGTATTTAAAGATCCGGGCCTCCCGCACCCAAAGGTCCATGATCCCTCCCTCATTAACCAGGTCGTCCTCGACACTGAGAATAAAACAGGCATGGGGCTGCGGACGCTCATAGGCGTTTTGTGATTTTTTGAGTTGCCCGTCGGCGGGATCCACATAGTAGTGCCCCTGAGGCTTTCCGGCAATGCCGTAACTTTCGAAAAGACCGGTATTGAACCACTGCGGACTGTTGGGCACGCACATTTGGTTAAGAATGGAGTAGACCAACTCATCATAAAAGATCTGTGCATCGCGGCTGCCGGCAAAGTAGCCGTAGCGCTCTCCCCACACTTTCCAGCAATTGGCCATACGATGCGCCACCTGCTTGGCAGAGGTCTCGCGACCCAGACTGCCGTCGGGTTGGGGCACACCGGCCTTTCTGAAATATTTCTGTGCCAAGATATCGGTGGCTATCTGGCTCCATTGCTTGGGCACTTCGACATTGGTCATTTCAAAGACCACTTCTCCCGAAGGGTTACGAATAACTGAGGTGCGATAATCGTACTCAAACTGGTCAAACACGTTTACATCCTCACGAGTAAAGCGGCGACTAAATTGCAACCCGCCCTTGGTGGCGGCTGGCTTCT
>CAZZLP010000156.1:0-4001 GCA_964654705.1 uncultured Chitinophaga sp. | reverse complement strand
AGCTATTTCGTCGCAAGTTCGTCTTTCATGATGAAAACGAAAAATGGTTTGACGATAATGACCTTCGAACCGTGTTTTTTTGCAAGGGTGCCCTCGAAACCGTCAAGAAGTTTGGCTGGCCTCCCGATCTGATTCATTGCAGTGGTTGGATGACGGGGCTCATTCCTGCTTATCTGAAAACCCTGTATAGAAAAGAACCGGTATTTGCGCACAGCAAGATCATCTATACCATCGGAACAAATACTTTTAAAGAAAAGCTGGGATCCGGTTTTATCAAGAAAGCTCTGATCCATGCCAGCCTTAAAGAAAAAGACCTCGATCTTTTCAAAGAAGGAACCAATACTGCCATGTTCAGAGGAGCGGCCGCTTATGCCGATGCCATTACCTTTGGTGCAGAGAAGATCGACAAGAAATTATCGGACGAATTCTCTAAGGTAAAAGGAAAGAAGACCTTGCCATTTTTACCCGACGGAGATTTAACAGACTATTTACAACTCTATAACGACCTTGCGTCGAAGTGATCCGAATGCAATTCTTACTCCCTTTTTTCAGGAATACTATACGTGGTTGGTACTTGATCGTTCCCGTTGTGCTCCTTTTTGCAACTGGTTGTACCAAGATCAACGATCCGACAGAGCTGGGAGGCGACGTGTTGCCGGCCATCGACAACATTCGTACGTTCCAGACCTTTTTGGAAACACAGACCAATAATTTTCTCTTTAACGATTCTAACAGGGTGTTTTACTCTGATGATCTGGTCATTGGCCATATCGATAATGATATCGAATTTGGAAAGACCCATGGAGATGCCTATTTCACGATCTTACCTACTACGCCCATGTTCTATCCCTTTTACAGAAAGGATTCCATCGTGGGGATAGATTCGGTTATCCTTTCTCTTTCTTACAAGGGGTTCTACGGAGACAGTAATAGTTTGCAAACGCTCCGTGTGTTTGAGATCGATCAACGTTCTGGTTTTAGTGACACTGCTTCTTACCGATACGACCAGCCCGATTTTGCAACCCGGGGCGGGCAGCTCGGTTCCAAGACCTTTCAGATAAAGCAACTCAAGGACAGTGTTACCTTTATTCGCAAGCGCGATACATCCAAATTGACCGGGGTCATCAGAATTCCCATTCAATCACAGTTGGGTACCCGCCTTGCCAATTATGACACCACTGCCACCGCTAACGGCGGGTTCAGAAGCGATTCGTTGTTTTTATCTTTATTCAAGGGGTTTGCCGTTAAAGCCGACAACGTGGGTAATGCACTTACCTATTTTGCTCCCTCAGATATCAAGACAAAGCTGATCGTTTATTACCGGGTGCAAAAGAATGGCACCATCGATACCACCCTTGCCGAATTTTTCCACTCCCGAAGCGGTCAGGCCAATATCGTCAGACGAACGCCCGGAGGCAATTATTCGCAATACCTGACCAATAACCAGCCTGTTGACGATAAGGTCTTTTTGCAATCGAGCCCCGGCTCTTATGCCACCATTACCATACCCGGGTTGGATACCCTACAAAACGCCGTCATTCATCGGGCCGAACTGATCGTGTCACCCATCGAAACAGCCCAACAACGCTCTTTCTTTTATCCCAAAGCGCTCTTTTTGGATCGCATCAATGCCCGTCGTGATACGGCCCTGCTCTTTGATTTTGACATGAATACCCGAGATAACTTCAGCTCTTTTAGCTACGACTATGCCCGGTTCGGGGGGCTATTGCTGAGAGACAGCAGCTATCGGTTTGATATTACCCGATACGTGCAACGTATCGTAACCAACGATTCATCGAACTTTACCCTTCGCCTACAAGCACCGCTTCGTACCTATGCTTATTCGACCCTTTACAGAAGGGTCAGTTTGTTGGCCATCTCCGACCAGGTCGCTTATGGTCGAATCGTGATTGCCGGGGGTAACTACATCAACCCTGCCAAACGGCTTCGTCTGCGGGTGGTCTATTCCAAGCTATAATCAGGCCTGCTATTTCTTTTTTTAATACAGGCTAACCTTATCTTTGTACACCTAATCCTAAACCTGTTAATCATGCCCTATTTGTTTACATCGGAATCCGTTAGTGAAGGACATCCCGATAAAGTTGCCGATCAGATCTCTGACGCCCTTATCGATAACTTTCTTGCCTTCGATCCACAATCAAAAGTTGCCTGTGAAACGCTGGTGACCACTGGACAGGTGGTTTTGGCCGGCGAAGTGAAATCAAAAGCTTATCTCGACGTACAAGAGATCGCCCGCGGGGTGATTCGTAAAATCGGGTATACCAAGAGCGAATACATGTTCGAAGCCAGCAGCTGTGGTGTACTTTCTGCCATCCACGAGCAATCGGCCGATATCAATCAGGGTGTCGACAAAAAGAAAAAAGAAGACCAAGGCGCCGGTGATCAAGGAATGATGTTTGGCTATGCGACCAACGAGACCGAGCACTACATGCCTTTGGCACTTGACCTCGCCCATAATTTGCTGATCGAACTAGCGGCCATTCGCAGAGAAAAAAATTCCAAGATGCCTTACCTGCGTCCCGATGCTAAGAGTCAGGTTACATTAGAATACGATGATAATAATCAACCCGTTCGCATCGACGCCATCGTGATCTCTACTCAGCATGATGACTTCGACCAAGAGGCCAAGATGCTGGCTCGTATTAAGAACGACGTCATCAATATTTTGATACCCCGCATCAAGACCAAATACAAGAAATACGCTAAGCTCTTTAATAGTGATATCAAGTATCACATTAACCCCACCGGAAAATTTGTGATCGGCGGTCCTCACGGTGACACCGGTCTTACCGGCCGCAAGATCATCGTGGATACCTACGGCGGAAAAGGGGCACACGGGGGCGGCGCCTTTAGTGGCAAAGATCCTTCTAAAGTGGATCGCTCTGCCGCCTATGCCACCCGTCATATTGCCAAGAATCTGGTAGCAGCCGGTGTTGCCGATGAGGTGCTGGTACAAGTATCTTACGCGATCGGTGTAGCAAAACCCACCAGTATCAATGTTAATACCTACGGAACCGCTAAGGTTAATTTGACCGACGGACAGATCGGTACGATCGTTGAGAGCGTATTTGATATGCGTCCTTATTTTATAGAACAGCGCCTTAAATTGCGTAATCCCATGTACGCAGAGACCGCCGCTTACGGACACATGGGTCGTGTGCCCCAAACCATCGAAAAGGTATTTACGGCTCCTAATGGAAAGCAGATCAAGAGAAAGGTCGAGCTCTTTACCTGGGAGAAACTAGACTATGTGGCCAAGGTTAAAAAGGCCTTCGGCATTCGATAAGAAAGTCCATGGATCGTATTTAAAGACCTGTCCCTAACGACGGGTCTTTTTTTTTCTTTTCTTTGTAGGGTGAAGTCATTTAGAAGATCGTCGCCACGCCCCAAGAAAAATACCCTGGTCATTGGCACTCTCGCCGTGGTCAGCGCACTCGAAAACGGTCCGGCGCTGGATCGTATATACATCGACACTAAACTTCAGGACGCTTCTGTAGCTGTTATCCGAAAGCTGGCTTCGGAGCGAGGCGTTCCCGTGCTGTATGTGCCGGCCATAAAACTCGATAATTTTAATGCAGGGCCTCATGGCGGCTGTATCGCACAAAAGTCCAAAGTACAATACTGCTCCCTTCAAGACATACTATCGCAGACCATAGAGAGCGGTCAAGCCCCTTTGTTGTTGATCTTGGATGGAATTACCGATATACGAAACATTGGCGGCATAGCCCGCACCGCTTATTGCACCGGAGTGCACGCGTTGATTATTCCCGAGCGGGGGGTGGGGGCGTTGCAAGAAGATGCTATCCTTACCTCGGCCGGTGCCTTAGAAAAGATTCCGGTTTGCCGGGTTCCTTCGTTGTTGAAAGCGGTCGATGAATTACATCTCAATGGTGTACAGGTAATGGCGGCTGTGATGCATTCGACCAACGCCGTTTCGGCTACCGATCTTACCGTTCCTGTGGCCATTGTGATCGGCAGTG
>CAZZLP010000155.1:0-4002 GCA_964654705.1 uncultured Chitinophaga sp. | reverse complement strand
TTTCTCGGCGGCCTCTTTAAGACGTTGCAGTGCCATGGGGTCTTTGCGCAGATCAATGGATTCATCTTTTTTGAATTCATCTGCCAACCAATCCATGATCACTTTATCGAAGTCATCACCGCCAAGATGCGTATCACCATTGGTAGACTTTACTTCAAAGACACCGTCTCCGAGTTCGAGCACCGATATATCAAAGGTTCCGCCCCCAAGATCGAATACCGCAATACGACGATCGGTCTGGGCCTTGTCAAGGCCGTAAGCAAGGGCAGCAGCCGTTGGTTCGTTAACAATGCGTCGAACCGTAAGACCGGCGATCTCACCGGCTTCTTTGGTAGCCTGGCGCTGCGCATCGTTAAAATAGGCAGGCACAGTAATGACGGCCTCAGTGACCTCGTGTCCAAGATAATCTTCGGCGGTCTTCTTCATTTTTTGTAAGACCATGGCGCTGATCTCTTGCGGCGTATACAAACGACCGTCAATGTCAATGCGCACCGTGTTGTTATCTCCTTTGGCCACTTTGTAGCTCCAATGGGTAATTTCTTCTTCTACTTCGTCGAAGCGGCGCCCCATAAATCTTTTAACCGATGCAATGGTATTTTGAGGATTGGTGATTGCCTGACGCTTGGCAGGATCACCCACTTTACGTTCTCCGTTTTTAAGAAAAGCCACAATGGAGGGCGTGGTGCGACGGCCTTCATCATTGGCGATAACGACTGGTTCGTTGCCCTCCATAACAGAGACGCAACTGTTGGTAGTACCCAGGTCGATTCCGATTATTTTTGCCATGTTGATTGATTTTTTAAGTTTCAATACCTATTGGGCAATCGCCATGCCGCAACGGCCAAATGTGCAATTTTGTCAGTTTAGGCAAAAAACTGGATTTCAGAGAGTTTTGTACTGGCAGAAATGGCAGAATAAGGGGCTTTTTCAGGGCAATTTTGCAGTGGTCTTAAAAGAGAAATTTCGCTGCGCCAGGTAGCTGAACGCCACAACGACCACCACGGTAAGTACCTGGGCCAAGACAGGAAACAGATTAAAACGCTCGACCAGGAGCTTTAAGAGCAGATAGTTAAGCACCAGGTTAAAGAGGCAGACCATCAGGTAGCGAAAAAGCTGTACGTGCCCGCTCATGTCAGAATCGGAGAAGACCACGAACTTAGACATAAAGAAACCCACCGGAAAAGTAACGCAAAAAGAGAACAGCAGCGAAACACTGTGCGGTTTAAAGGCGTAAAAAGAGAGCACCCAGGGCTGTCCTTTAAATACGAAAGTATAGCAGTAACTGTACACCAAAAATCCAAGTACTGCGTTTGCTCCTCCCGAGGCGGCATAGCGAAACCGCTGTAACGACAAAATGCGATTAAAAGGAGGATAAAAAAAATCAATGATCCCCAGCAGAACGCGGGCCACCTGTGCAGAAACTTCTTTCATGGCCCTGCAAAGTAAACCAATCAACAGCAATTGTCAAACTGCCTACCTTTGCCGCAATCCATTAAAGTACATGCGCGTTATTGCACAACTTAAAGAAATGATTGCGGTGGTGCTCGAAGAGAGCCTGCAACATAAGACCGCTGCAGAGGCGTTGGTGATCAACACGACCAAACCAGAATTCGAAGGCGATTACACCTTGGTGCTTTTTGCATTGGCCAAACCGCTGCAGCAGGCGCCCGAGAAATTAGGGCTGCAACTGGGAGAAGCGTTATGGCAGCGTTATCCCGAGACCATTGCGGGCTTTAACGTGATCAAAGGATTTTTGAATCTTTCTTTGACCGAATCTTTCTGGCTGCGTTTTTTGGATGGGCAGCTGCAGCTTACTTCGCTACAAGAAAACTGGCTTCGCGGAAAGAAGGTCATGGTCGAATACTCCTCTCCCAATACCAACAAACCCTTGCACTTGGGGCATCTTCGCAATATTTTCTTAGGATGGAGTGTGGCGGAGATTCTCAAGAACTGTGGAGCCGAAGTAATCAAGACCTGTGTGGTCAACGACCGGGGCATTCACATTTGCAAGAGCATGATTGCCTGGCAACTTTTTGCCAAGGGTGCCACCCCGACCACTGCAGGGGTAAAGGGTGACCATTTTGTAGGCGACTACTACGTAAAGTTCAATGATGAGCTCAAACGACAGATCGACGAAGCAGTAGCCAAGGGGCGCACCAAACAGGAAGCAGAAAAAGAAGCCCCTATTATGAAAGCTACCCAGCAAATGCTGTTAGACTGGGAAGCCGGTAACCCAGAGGTATTATCGCTTTGGAGTACCATGAATGGCTGGGTCTATGAAGGATTTGAGCAGACTTACCGCCAGATAGGAGCCGATTTTCAAAAAACATATTACGAAAGTAATACCTACCTGCTCGGAAAACAATTCGTAAGCGAAGGATTAAAGCAAGGTGTGTTCTTTACAAAAGAAGACGGCAGCACCTGGATCGATCTGACGGGCGAAGGGCTCGATCAAAAACTGGTTTTAAGAGGCGATGGCACCTCGGTCTACATTACTCAAGACCTGGGGCTGGCCCAAGAGAAATACAACGAGTTCGCCTATGACCAAAGTATCTATGTGATCGCCGATGAGCAGAACTATCACATGAAAGTACTGCAGTTGATCCTTGAAAAACTTCAGAAACCCTATGCCAAGGGCATCTATCACCTTAGCTACGGCATGGTGGAACTTCCCAGCGGACGAATGAAGAGTCGCGAAGGAACCGTGGTGGACGCAGATGATATCGTAAGCGAAATGATAGCCGTGGCCCGGCGCAAGACCGAAGAGCTGGGAAAGGTCAAAGATTTCTCCCCAAGCGAACTCGATGCGCTCTATAGAATGTTGGCACTTGGTGCCTTGAAGTTTTTCTTATTGCGCGTAGATCCTAAAAAGAAAATGGTCTTTAACCCCGAAGAGTCGATCGATTTTCAGGGATTTACCGGCCCCTTTGTGCAGTACACCCATGCCCGTATCTGCTCGTTGCTCAGAAAGCAAAAGCCAGAAGACGCCCCGCTTGCCGATGGCTCTTTTTTACCTGCCGAACGAGAGCTAATGCTACAGCTGGCCCAATACCCCTCGGTACTGGAGCAAGCCGTTACCGAGCACAACCCATCGGTACTTGCTATTTATGCCTTTACACTTGCCAAGTCGTTCAATAGTTTTTACAACCAACACTCCGTGATGCAAGCGGAGTCAGAGGCTAAAAAACAATTGCGTCTTAAACTGGCTGCACAAACGGCGAAAGTCATTGAGGCCTCCATGCAAAATCTTGGAATTGACGTACCACAACGAATGTAGGCAGTAACAATGGTTACAACGGTAGCTTAGGTTACACCGGTAGCAATGGTTCCATAGGACAACAACAGACCTAATCCATTATTTTATCCAATCACCAGCGCAGCCAGTGCCGGTATATCGACCGTTAGCAAATAACGTTGCTCCCGTAGCGACAAACACTGGTTTCTAATAACAGGGTTGTGTACCGCTCCGCTGCCACCATACATGGAGGCGTCGCTGTTTAAAAGCTCTTTTGTAAATTCTTTGCCCGACACCGTGACCGTCCAATTACGATGCACCACCGGTGTCATATTTAAAACAATCAGTAATTCTCGGGCAGCGTCTCTGCCCTTTCTGCGATACACGATCACTGACTCGGCCCGATGATCAAGATCGATCCACTCAAAACCCGAAGGATCGAATTGTTTCTCATAAAGGGCAGATTCGCTCGTCAATAAGTAATTAAGGTCTCTTACCAACAACGAAAGTCCTTGGTGTATGGGGTATTGCAATAAAGACCACTGCAATTGATCGCGATAATCCCATTCGCTGGTCTGCCCAAACTCACCTCCCATAAATAAAAGTTTGGCCCCGGGGTGGGTAAACATATAGGTATAGAGCAATCGCAGGTTGGCGAACTTTTGCCACTCATCACCTGGCATCTTGTAGATCATCGGACTCTTGCCATGCACCACCTCGTCGTGGCTAAACGGCAACATAAAATTCTCATCATAAAAATACATCAG
>CAZZLP010000154.1:0-4027 GCA_964654705.1 uncultured Chitinophaga sp. | reverse complement strand
AGCCGATCTCTTCAATTATGGGCTCGATTCAATAATTTGTTCGATCAGCCCTATCAACGATGGAACCGCAATCCTGTTTTTGGGTTTAATTGTAGTGGCGGCATCGTATTTTCGTTAGACGATAAAAAGAAGCCGTGAAAGACATATTAAGAGAATACTTGTTGACAGAAAAAAAACTTCCGCTGGCAGGAATGGGTGTTTTGTACCTGCAACGCGATCCTGCTCGCTTTGATGTGGGCAACCGGCAGTTTCTTCCTCCACAGATCGCCTACAATTTTTTGCCCGAACCCGTCGAACACATCTCGCAGCTGGTCGAATGGCTTTCTGCCAGATGGGGGGTAGATGCGGCAGAGGCGGTCCATCGTTATCGTGGCTTTTGTGAAGAGCTGGCACAGCTTCTCTCTACTCAAGACCAGGTATCTTGGAAAGGTTGGGGTCAATGGAAAAAAGACCAGCAAGGGGTCTTGCAGTTTGTGTCCGATAACGATGCGTTACAACTGATGCCTGTGGCAGCCACTAAGATTATTCGTGATAATGAGACACACCAAGTGAGGGTAGGAGAAGATAGCAGAAGTTCGGTAGAGATGACTCAGCTCCTGCATCAAAAAAAGCCCTCTTTTAATTACGAGCAGACGATTATTTGGGCTTGGCTCGTACTTGCCTTACTGTGGCTGGGATGGCACCTATACAACCGCTCCCTTACAACCGACTCATTGGCTAACCCGGTTCGCATAGAGGCGGTTGATTCTTTTAAAAATTACCAGGAATTTTGAGCGATCGCATCCATTATACCTCATGTCCTTCTTGTGGTGCAACGGTGCTTCGCCCGGTAGTGGAGGTAAAGGACCATTCCGTTTCGAAACAACTTTTTATGTTGCTGGAATGTGGCGATTGTCAGTTGCGTATAACGCAAGGTGCGCCCATGGTCGAAGCTGCTGCGCCCTTTTATCGGTTCGAACAATATATTTCGCATAGTAACACCAGCAAGGGGGTCATCAACAAGACCTACCAGTGGGTCAGAAAATTCACGCTTTGGCAAAAAAGAAAATTGGTCGAGAAACAAAGCGGCTGTATGGCAGGCCATCTGCTCGACGTAGGATGCGGTACCGGTGCATTTGCCGCTACCATGCAGCGGGCCGGCTGGCAGGTAACGGCACTTGAACCCGATGCAGGCGCCCGAGACATTGCCCGGGAGCAGTTTGGCGTTCAAGCGGTAGATACTACCGATTTTTTTCGCCTGCCCGAGGGGCGCTACGATGTAATTACGCTGTGGCATGTCTTGGAGCACATGCACGAGCTGCAGGCGGTCATCACACAGCTGCGAAAGTTGTTAAAGCCCGGCGGTGTACTTTTTATAGCCGTTCCGAATTACACTTCTTACGATGCCGCTGTCTTCGACGAGCATTGGGCGGCCTACGATGTGCCCCGCCACATGTATCATTTTTCTCCCCGCGCCATGCGAACCCTGTTATCGTCGCATCAACTGTTGTTGACCGAAGTTCTTCCTATGTGGTTCGATAGTTTTTATGTTTCATTGTTAAGCACGTTCTACCGTTCGGGTAGTACTCGCTATATCAATGCTCTGGCAGTGGGGGTGTTATCTACGCTGCGGGCACTAGCCGATCGCGAGAGGGCCAGCTCGTTGATCTATTGCTGTCGTCAATGGCCGAATTGAATCTGAAAGAGCAGCGGCCAGTACTTTCCGGTCACGTACCATTTTTTTTGTTCGCTGTCGTATGCAATGCCATTGGGAACTTCGGTAGTGGGGTATTGCTGTCTGCATTGTTCCCATAGTCTTGACAGATCGAACTTGGCGACCACCTCTCCGGTATTCGGGTCGATCTTTAAAATATAGGGGTAGGTATATTGGTTGGCATAGATAAATCCGTCGACATATTCCAGTTCGTTAAGGTTAAAGCTGGGTGTGCCGGCCTCGGTAACGGTTTGCACCCGTAACAGCTTTAGCGTAGAGGGTTCGTAGAAAAAAAGATCGCCGCTTCCGTTGGTCAGGATCAGCTCGCTTCCGTTATGGGTAAGACCCCATCCTTCTTTATCCGTATCGAATGTGCGGATCTTTTTAAAGTTCAGATCATAGACAAATATCTTGTGCTCCTTCCAGGTTAATTGGTAGATGGTGTCATTCAAAATGGTAATGCCCTCTCCAAAATAGTTGTTATCGAGGGGCAGCTGTTTTAGGTGTTCTCCTGTACGTAGATTGGTTTTGAGCAGCTTTGAGGCACCGTACTGTCCGGTTCCTTCGTACAGTTGTCCTTTATAGATAACCAGCCCCTGGGTATAAGAGGTCGTGTCGTGCGGAAAGGTCGATACCACATCAAAACCCGGGGTGGCGATCGGTTTACCGACCGGGGTATCGGGGGTCGATGAGGTACTATCGTTACATCCGGCGGCCAGTATACCCAGCAGCAGACAGACCCGGCTGTACGTTATTAAAACTTGGCCTTTCATCATTCAAAATTAAAGGTTCAATCGATCCTAAAGGTAGCGCACATTTTTTTGGGAGGAAAGTCATTAAAAAAAATTGATAAACGTGCAGCGTTTTGCATTTGGTCCTTGCCTTATTGGAGTTGTTCTTACTGGTCGCAACCAAAAAAACTGGCAATGCAAAAAAAGGGCTCCTTTCCAGGAGCCCTTTCTCTATTTATGGCAGGCCGGGTAGCCGAAAGTTTTTGCCATAAAAACGGCAGACCAGGTGCACTGGCTAACAAAGAGCTGCCATCGGCCTGCTATCCTTATAAATGGATCGCTTCTCCGTAGGCCACCTCAATGGCGTCCTTGACGCTCTCGCTGATAGTGGGATGGGGATGGATGGCATTGAGTACCTCGTGGTAAGTGGTCTCCAGTTTGCGGGCCGTTACTGTCTCTGCGATCAATTCCGTTACATTGTATCCGATCATGTGCGTGCCGAGCCACTCGCCGTATTTGGCATCAAAGATCACTTTAACGAATCCTTCGGTATGGCCGGCAGCCGACGCTTTACCGCTGGCGCTAAGTGGAAACTTGCCCACTTTTATTTCATAGCCCGCTTCTTTGGCCTGTTTTTCTGTGTAACCCACCGAAGCGATCTCAGGAATACAATAGGTGCAACCCGGCACGTTGTTATAATCGATGGGCTCGGGAAGGTGATGATATTTTTTCTCGTTATACGCAATGGCCTCTATGCACAGAATCCCTTCTTTACTGGCCACGTGTGCCAGGGCCTGTCCGGGAGAGCAATCCCCAATGGCATAGATGCCCGAGACGTTGCTTTGTCCGTATTTATCGACCACGATCTTTCCTTTCTCGGTTTTTACGCCCAGCTCTTCGAGTCCTATGCCTTCGATATTGGCGGCCACACCCACGGCGCTGAGTAAGATATCGGCTTCAAGCACCACTTCGCCCGCTGCGGTTTTGACCGTAGCTTTAACGCCGGCACCGCTGGTATCGACCTTAGTTACCTCGCTGCTCGTCATTATCTGCACACCTGCTTTTTTATATTGCTTTTCGAGCTCTTTGGAGATGTCTTCGTCCTCGACGGGCACAATTCGGGGCAGGTACTCCACGATGGTTACTTTTGTTCCCATGCTGTTGTAGAAATAAGCGAACTCAACACCAATGGCACCACTACCCACAATGATCATCGAAGTCGGTTTCTGAGGAAGTACCATGGCCTCGCGGTAACCGATGATCTTTTTGCCATCGATGGGCATGGTGGGCAACTGACGACTACGTCCTCCGGTGGCGACAATGATATGCTTACCCTCTACGATCTGTTTTTTACCATCCTTGTCGGTTACTTCGATCTTTCCCTTGGCCGCTAACTTTCCGAAGCCCATTACCACATCGATCTTGTTTTTCTTCATCAAGAACTGTACGCCCTTGCTCATCTTATCGGCTACACCGCGACTGCGTTTAATAACGGCGTCAAATTGCGGAGTGCCGCTGGCTTCGATACCGTAGTCCTTGGCCTGTTTAATGTATTCGTTTACCTGGGCACTTTTCAGCAATGCCTTGGTAGGAATACAACCCC
>CAZZLP010000153.1:0-4032 GCA_964654705.1 uncultured Chitinophaga sp. | reverse complement strand
CCATCGGGAGAAAGGGTTGCCTCGGCATCATAATGAGGAGAATTGGTGAGCTGCTTTACGATCTTGCCGTTTAGGTCGGCCATAAAAATATCATAGCTCTTGTACAAAGGCCAGATATATTTATTGCCATACTTGGCCCGGTCGGGTACGGGCGGGCAAGCCTCGCTGGCCAAATGGGTAGAGGCATAAATGATATGTTTGTTATCGCGGGTAAAATAGGCGCAAGTCGTTCTTCCTTTGCCGGAGCTCACCATCTTATAGGTAAACGGCTCATCGGCAGCAGTGGGCACCTGACCATAAAAGATTTGGTCGCAAGGCACCCCGTCTTTTACAGATGTACGCTGAAAGACCAGCATGGTACCATCATAGCTCCAATAGGCCTCGGCATTATCGCCTCCAAAGGTCAACTGACGGATATTTCGAAAATGCGTTTCGTCGGCATAATGAAGCGAGTCAGTACCCGCGGGCTGCGCCTGCAGACCGGTAAGCCCCATCACCAAAAAGAGCCATACGCTCAAAACAACTGTGTTCGTTCTTAACAAGTACGTCATAGGGTTTCTTTAAGAAACGCAAAGCTATCTTTGTGCGTACAAAAGACTGTCAACGAAATGTCAAACCTCCAACATTTTTTTTGTGATCCGAACCAACCGAAGCTAAGCAAGCTCCCGTTAAAAGTGAGGGGTATAGTGGTCAGCCTATTCGTGGTGGTATACGTGGCGGTGGTGGGGGCAGGTTGTAAACCTTCGTCTTCGGATAAAGAAAAACAGGATAGTGAGCAAACCGGTACCACTGCCCCGACCGGTGATCTTACCACCACGCCTACGAGTTCCGAAACGATCGACAGTGCCTCCTATACTCCCCTGCAACTGGCTTATGCCCGCACCCTTCGGTTGGCCGAGCAAGGTGATCCCGCTACCCTTTTACGCTGCGATTCGCTATTATCCGCACAGGGGCCAAAGGGAGGTGCCGAACCATACTACTACAAAGGCATCTATTTTGAAACAAAAGGAGACGTTCAACAAGCGATCTTGTGGTTCGATAAGACCATACAAGCGGACTATACCTTTTTTGAAGCCTACATAGAAAAAGCATCGCTTCTACTAGAAGGCAAAGCCTATGCATCGGCATTAAAAGAGTTGGAGCTGCTGCGCACCCTTTCTCCCGGCTATGCCCCCGTACATTACTGGTTGGGTAAGTGGGCTGCGGCACAGGGAAAAAAAGAAATGGCAGCAGAACATTTTGAGCTGGCCCTCTCTTTAGACACCTCGCTTACCGAGGCCAGGACCGCTTTGGAGCGCCTAAAAAAATGATCAGTATCTTGCAGCCATGCCACTTGTAGCACCTTCGCTTCTTTCGGCCAACTTTTTGCAATTGCAAAAAGACTGCGACATGCTCAACAACAGCCAGGCCGACTGGTTTCATCTCGATGTAATGGACGGCCGCTTTGTACCCAACATTAGTTTTGGACCCATGCTGATTAGCTTTTTTAGAAAGGCTACCACCAAGACCTGCGACGTGCACCTGATGATCGAGGAACCCGAGCGATATGCGGCAGCCTTTCAACAGGCCGGAGCCGACATTATTACCGTACATGCAGAAGCCTGTACGCATTTACATCGCAATATTCAGCAATTGAAAGGCCTGGGCGTAAAAGCAGGAGTGGCGCTTAACCCCCATACTCCCGTGCAAGTGATCAGCGAGATTATACGCGACATTGATCTGGTTTGTCTGATGAGTGTGAACCCCGGGTTTGGCGGCCAACAATTTATTCCCCACACGTTGGTCAAGACCCGCGAACTAAAAGAGCTCATCAACAGCAGCGGCGCTACGGCACTCATCGAGATCGATGGAGGTGTAACGCTCCAGAATGCTCCTTCGTTGGTGGCGGCAGGAGCCGATGTGCTCGTGGCCGGTAATACCGTTTTTAAAGCCGACGACGCTGCCGAGACCATTGCGCAACTTAAAAAAACAGTTGCCCGTTAATGCATGCAGTGGGTGTTAAAAAAATTTCAGGAACTATCGCCCGATGAACTTTATGCCCTACTTCGTCTGCGTGCCGAAGTATTTGTGGTAGAGCAGACATGCGCCTTTCAGGATCTCGATAATAAAGACCAATCCTCTTATCATCTATTGGGCTACTCAGACCAAGAGCTGGTGGCCTATACCCGGTTGGTTCCTCCGGGGGTCTCGTACGAATTCGCTTCTATCGGAAGAGTGGTTACATCGCCCGCCCACCGAAAAAAAGGGTTGGGCAAAGCATTGATGCAATTATCGATCGACCACTGCCAACGGCTTTTTGCAACCCATACGATCGTGATCGGCGCACAGTGTTATTTGCGATCGTTCTATCAATCGTTCGGATTTGTACCCTCGGGCGACATTTATCTCGAAGATGGAATTGAGCATATCGAGATGACCCGCCAAAGCGAAAAGACCCATTAGCGAAGTTCGGGAGCCAAAAACCGGGCTGTGTGCGTATCGGCAGTGCGCACCATTGCTTCTGGTGTGCCGGCAAACAATATTTTGCCACCGCCATCTCCTCCCTCGGGGCCCAGATCTATTATATGATCGGCCAATTTGATGATGTCCATGTGGTGCTCAATGACCAATACGGTATTGCCCCGATCGACCAACCGGTTGAGTACTTCGGTAAGCTGACGAATGTCTTCGAAATGCAACCCGGTGGTCGGTTCGTCCAAAATATAAAAGGTCTTACCCGTATCGCGCTTGGCCAGCTCGGTAGACAATTTTATACGCTGCGCTTCGCCACCACTCAGGGTTAACGCGGATTGTCCGAGTGTAATGTATCCTAATCCTACTTCGTAGAGCACCTTAATTTTTCTGTACAAATAAGGAACGGGCTGAAAGAAGGTCATCGCCTCTTCTACCGTCATGGCCAGTACGTCGGCAATGGATTTGCCCTTGTACCGGACCTCGAGGGTTTCGCGGTTGTAGCGCTTTCCGTTACAGGTCTGGCAATGCACGTATACGTCAGGAAGAAAATTCATCTCGATGACCTTGGTGCCACCCCCCTCGCAATCGGCACAGCGACCTGTCTTAACATTAAACGAAAAGCGACCGGCACCATATCCCCTTACCTTACTTTCCGGTAGCGAAGCAAATAGCGTGCGGATATCAGCAAAAAATCCGCAATAAGTGGCCGGATTGCTTCGAGGCGTTCGACCAATGGGGGCCTGATCTATCTCGATGACCTTATCGATGTGTTCCAACCCCTTTACCGACTGGTAAGCAAGAGGCTGTTGCCTGGACCCGTAAGCGTGTTGTGAAAGAATTGGATATAAAGTTTCGTTGATGAGCGTAGACTTTCCAGAGCCGCTTACACCGGTGACCACAATAAAAGTTCCCAGTGGAAACCGAGCCGTTACCCGTTGCAAATTGTTACCCGATGCACCGGTCAGCACCAGTGTTTTGCCTGATCCCTCTCTGCGAGAAGCGGGCAAGGGTAATGTATAATGCCCGTTTAGATAGCCCGCTGTGAGGGTCTTTAATTTTTTTAATTCGGCAGGGGTGCCTTGTGCCACGATCTTTCCGCCATAGATCCCGGCCTTGGGGCCGATGTCGATCAAGTAATCGGCCGCCAGCATAATATCCTTGTCGTGTTCGACAACCAAGATACTGTTACCGATATCGCGTAGCTGCTTGAGGGCATCGATCAATCGTTGATTGTCCCGCTGGTGCAAGCCAATAGAGGGCTCGTCGAGAATATAGGTAATGCCCTGCAGCTGACTTCCGATCTGAGTGGCCAGTCTTATGCGTTGCGATTCTCCTCCACTAAGGGTCCGCGTGCCCCGGTTGAGCGTAAGATAACCTAACCCCACATTGAGCAAAAACTGTAAACGCTCTCTGATCTCCTTTAAAATATCTTTTGCGATCGCCTTTTGCTTATTGTCGAGCATCAACTCTATGCCATCGAACCAAGCCGCCAAATTGTCGAGATTCATATTGCTGAGCTCAGCAATGTTTCTATTGTTGATCCGAAACCACCGACTTTCTTTTTTTAAGCGCGTTCCT
>CAZZLP010000152.1:0-4060 GCA_964654705.1 uncultured Chitinophaga sp. | reverse complement strand
AACCACGCGTTTACCAGTAGTGATCCTGAAAAATAGATAAGCGCTACTGTGGCACTATACGAGAAAAAATGACCGGCACCGAACCAGTCCTGCTGCCAATAGAGGAGCCCGAGGGCTAGCAGGGTGCGAAGGGCATCCCATATAATAGCGTTGGGATGCTGGTCCATGGCTTCTGTCAGCGACACTACACTCAAAAAAATCAGCGCACCGTACCAATAGATATAAGCAGGATGTAGCGTATTGATGTAGGCAATATTGGCGAACAGATAACTAATGAGCAACAGCAATACCGACAATTGTACCCAGGTCCAGATCAAAAACGAACGTGATACTTGCCGCTCGTACTTTTCGAATAGATAGACATCGTCGATCTTGTAGACCGGATAACGTTCGGCCACATCGGCGGGACGATAGCCGGTGGGTTTAAACCAGAGGGTCAATTTTTCTTTCCAGTCGCGGGTGCGCCAGGCATCTTTGATCAGCAACCACAAGTGCTGAAAGTTGATCCGAACCGGATTCCAGGTACGTGCCGGGCGTGTAATTCCGTACACAGGAGGAATTTCTTTTTTTTCGGCCACGAACGTGCCAAAGAGTTTATCCCAGACAATAAAGATCTGTGACAGGTTCTTGTCCATGTACTCGGGATTGATGGCATGGTGTACGCGGTGGTGCGAGGGAGTTACCAATATATGTTCGAGCCATCCCATCTTATCGATATGACGCGTGTGATACCAGAATTGCGCAAATAAATGCAAAGGCGCCACAGCGGCGATCACGCCTTGCGGAATACCGAGCAGGGCAGCCGGCAACAACAGTACCGAAAATAAATTAAAGAAGGCCGAGATGCTTTGACGAAGGGCACAGGCCAGATTGAACTCTTCGCTGCTGTGATGAATAACATGCAGGTTCCAAAATAAATTGATGCGATGACTCCACCGGTGCACCCAATAACCGTTAAAGTCGAGAATAATAAAGGTAAGGAGCACGACCAGCCAGCTTTGGTCTATGTGTGTCAGGGCAAAATGCCGAAGCATAAAGGGGTAGATGCCGATGGCGATGGTCAGCTCCAGTACCGACTTGGTGACATTGGTAATACCCGAGCTAAGCGAAGAGATCATATCGAGTTGACGAACCGTATCGAATCCCTTTTTATACCCATACCAATTTTCAAAAAGCACAAAGGTCAAAAAGGCAGGCATAGCTACTAGCAATATCTTTCCGTAGGTCTCCATAGTCTTGCGATACAACTAAATTACATTGATAATTCGATATATTTACAGACCTATCCGACGCTGTCTTTATGAAGCATACTTTTTATTGCATCGATGCCCATACCTGTGGAAATCCGGTTCGGGTAATCAAAGAGGGCGGGCCGCCGCTGCAGGGAAAAACGATGAGCGAGCGAAGACAACATTTCTTGCGCGAATTCGACTGGATCAGACGCGGACTTATGTTCGAACCGCGCGGGCATGATATGATGAGCGGTAGCATCGTCTATCCACCTATCGATCCACAGCACGATGCCGCACTCCTATTTATAGAGACCAGCGGCTGTTTGCCGATGTGTGGGCATGGCACCATCGGTACCATTACCATTGCCATAGAAGAAGGCATTATCATTCCCAAAAAAACCGGTCAATTACTGCTAGAGACGCCAGCGGGCACCATAGCTATAACCTATCAAACGCTTGAGCGGGAGGGACGAACCCGTGTAGAGAGCGTTCGTCTTACCAATGTGGCCTCTTTTCTTTACTCGAGTGAGCTGACCGCCGCCTGTCCCGATTTGGGAGAGCTGGTCTTCGATGTGGCCTATGGTGGAAATTTTTATGCCATTGTGGAAGTGCAGTCACACTTTAAAGGCATCGAACATTACCGGGCCGAGCAGTTGGTGGCCTGGTCAAGGGCGCTGCGAGCCGAGATCAACCGACGTTATACCTTTGTGCATCCCGAAGATGAAACCATCCATGGCTGCTCGCATATTCTGTGGGCAGGCGCCGTGCTCGATAGCGGCTCCACTGCTCGCAATGCTGTTTTTTACGGAGACAAGGCTATTGATCGTTCTCCTTGCGGAACCGGTACGAGTGCTCGCATGGCGCAATGGTATGCCAAAGGAAAATTAAAAAGGGGAGACGAATTTATTCACGAGAGCATTATCGGGAGCCGTTTTACCGGAAGGATCGAAGAAGAGGTGATGCTGGGTGCTACCAAAGCCATTCGTCCTTCGGTAGAGGGGTGGGCTCGTATTTATGGATACAATACTATTTGGATCGATCCCGATGACGATCCTTATGCGTATGGTTTTCAGGTTATCTGATTTTTATGAAAGTAGTTGTTATAGGAGGAGGTATCGTTGGGCTCAGTTCGGCCTTTTATTTGCAAGAGGCAGGTCATGCTGTTACCGTTTTCGATAAAGAAGACCTTTTGCAGGGCTGCTCGTATGGCAATGCCGGCTACATCTGCCCCAGTCATTTTATACCGCTGGCCACACCCGGTATCGTCAAACAGGGCTTGCGTTGGATGTGGAATAGCGAGAGTCCTTTTTATGTACAGCCCCGTCTTGATCTTGATTTACTACGTTGGGGCTGGCATTTTATGCGCAGTGCTACTGCAACGAAAGTAACAGCGGCTGCCATTCCCTTGCGTGATATATCACTGATTAGTCAACGCGAATATGCGCGTTGGGCCACATTACCCGGTATGCAGTTTTCTTATCAACACAAAGGGCTGCTCGAGATCTTTAAGACCGAAGAAAAAGCGGAACACTGTCATCATACATTACAACAAGCACTTTCGCTAGGGTTGGCCGATACTCGTTTGCTGAATCGAGAGGAGCTGCAAGCGATGGAGCCCGGTACCACGATCGACGCGTTAGGAGCGCTTTATTTTGGATGCGACGCACACTGTTATCCCAATCAACTTATACCACAGCTTATTGCGTATTTAAGAGGTGCAGGGGTCGAGTTTGTAACGCATGCGCAGGTCAATAGCATAGTAGCATCGGGTAGTGTGGTCAAAGCCGTTGTACATACCAAAGGTTCGACCTTGGCCGATCGCATCGTGGTGGCCACCGGTTCTTGGGGTCGCCAAACAGCGGCCATGTTGGGTATTCGAATACCGTTAATGCCAGGCCGGGGTTACTCCGTTACCATCGACCAACCGGCATCCACTATCAATTACCCGGCCATTCTAATAGAGGGAAGGGTAGCCATTACTCCGCTCACGTCGGGCTTGATCCGGTTTGGAGGTACCATGGAGATCACGCCACACGACACGCCTCCGCGGTACAACCGGGTAAAGGGGATCCTGCGCTCCGTAACGGCGTTTTATCCTGACCTCGACACCCCTTTTCCGCCTACCGACAAGATCTGGTACGGGTATCGTCCTTGCTCTGCCGACGGACTTCCATATATTGGCAAGATCAGTACCTACCGAAATGTGGTGGTGGCCACCGGTCATGCTATGTTGGGGCTGAGTCTGGGGGCCGGAACCGGTAAGCTGGTACAAGAGATCATCGACGAGCGAACCCCCTCGATGGACATTCGGCCTTTTGCCGTAGAGCGTTTCTGAGCATCTTCTTACTTTTACAGCTTATGGGCTATTTGGCACAGCGTATTCCGTATCGAGAGACCGGGTTATTTTCTTCGTTGGTAGTTGATTATCTCGATCAGCACCCCTTGCTTCGTTCGTTTGCTTCGAACGAGTTGTCGTTGCGGGGTATTCGCTCTTGTATCGCAGCGAGAAGCCAGGTGCCGGTCGACCGCAAGCTGCTGGTCGATCGTCTTAAGGCCCAGTATGGCGAGAGGGAGCTGCCTACAAAGCTGAAAGATAATCTCGCCTTGTTGTCAAGCACTACCTGTTTTACCGTTACTACCGCACATCAAAATAATTTATTTAGCGGTCCCCTTTACTTTGTCTACAAGATCTTACATGCCATTGCGCTTGCCAACGATTTAAAGAGTAAGGAGCCCGATCATGATTTTGTGCCTGTCTTTTATATGGGTTCTCAAGATGCCGGCGTGGCCGAACGAGACCATAACGAGATCGGATCAGAGACATGAGA
>CAZZLP010000151.1:0-4080 GCA_964654705.1 uncultured Chitinophaga sp. | reverse complement strand
CTTGTAGCTATCAAGCATTTACCTTGAATAGCCGCTGCAAAGTTAGGAAAAAACAAAAAAGAATCGTAGCTTTGCATCATATCGCGAAGTAGAGCAGCGGTAGCTCGTTGGGCTCATAACCCAAAGGTCGGGAGTTCGATCCTCCCCTTCGCAACAGCAGGTCCGCCTCACCCGGCGGACTTTTTAATTAGCGTGTTTTCGAAAACCCGCTTACGCTCCATGAAGGCAGGATTTGTAAATATCTTTGGATTGCCCAATGCCGGCAAAAGCACTCTTCTCAATGCATTGATGCAAGAGAAGTTGGCCATTGTCTCTCCCAAGGTGCAAACGACGCGTCACCGGATTAAAGGTATCTTAACTACCGACCGCTACCAGCTGGTTTTTTCTGATACGCCCGGCATCATCACGCCCAAATATAAGTTGCACGAAAAAATGATGGAAGCCGTACGAAGTGCACTCGAAGATGCCGATCTGGCCTTGCTCTTGGTCGATGGAAGTGATGATTGGCAAGCTGCGCATGCCATATTCGATGCCTTGAAATTAAAGGTGCCCGCCATCGTCTTATTCAACAAGATCGATCTTTTGTCAAAAGAGAAGATTCAAGAGGGGGTCGACTTTTTTTCAAAAACATCCTATGCTAAAGAGGTTGTTACGATCTCGGCGCTCTCTGGTGTTCCCAGAAAGAAGTTGATTAATACGCTGCTTACCTACCTGCCGGAGGGAGATCCCTTTTTTGACAAGGAGGATATCAGTGATCTGCAGACAAGGTTTTTTGTGGGAGAGTTGATCCGCGAAACCCTCTATTCCTTAACCAAAGATGAATTGCCATACCATACCGCAGTAATGATTCGTGCTTACCAAGAAAAAAAAGAGAGCACACGAATTACGGCCGACATCATCGTACAGCGAGAGACCCAAAAGGCCATCTTGATCGGCGAAGGCGGCTCTATGATAAAGAAGATAGGCACGATGGCTCGCAAGAACATTGAATCATTTATTGACCAAAAAGTATACCTCGAGCTCTTCGTTAAGGTAAAGACCAAGTGGCGTGATAATGAGCTTTATCTAAAGGAGTACGGGTATTAAAAAAAAAGAACATGTCGTTTACGGTAGCCATAGTCGGAAGACCCAATGTAGGAAAAAGCACCCTCTTCAATCGATTGCTCGAACAACGAAAAGCCATTGTTGATGACGTAAGTGGCGTTACCCGCGACCGTCAGTACGGGGTGGCCGATTGGAATGGCAAGACTTTTAATGTAATCGATACCGGCGGTTTTGTACATGGCAGCGAGGATATGTTCGAAAAAGAGATCGCCAAACAGGTGCTCGTCGCCGTTCAAGAGGCGCAGGCCATTATCTTTTTGGTCGATGCCGCCACCGGTCTCACCGATCTGGACGATGCCATGGCAACTGTTCTGCGAAAAAGCACTAAGCCTGTTTTTTTGACGGTCAATAAGGTAGATAACAATGAGCGATTGCTCGAAGCCTCCGAATTTTATTCGCTGGGTATGGAGCCCGTTTTCTTTATTGCAGCGGCCAGTGGCAGCGGCACCGGAGAGTTGCTCGATGCCATCGCCGCGTTGATTACCGAAGATGATGCTGCCCAGAGCGAGGAGATGGCTGCCTTACCCAAATTCGCCATTATTGGACAACCCAATACCGGAAAATCTTCTTTACTGAACGCTTTGATCGGGCAAGAACGCACCATCGTTAGCGATGTGGCAGGAACCACACGCGATACGATCCATACGCACTATAACCTCTTTCAGAAAGAATTCGTGCTAATCGATACCGCAGGGATCAGACGTAAGTCAAAAGTGCATGAAGACCTCGAATTCTATTCGGTGATCAGAGCTATCAAAGCCATGGACGAGGCCGATGTATGTCTGTTGCTCCTCGATGCAGAAAAAGGGATCACGGCACAAGACCTGACCATTTTTAGTTTAGCCGCCCGAAAGGGAAAGGGAGTGGTCGTATTAGTCAACAAGTGGGACCTGGTAGCCAAACAGACCAACACCGCCATTACCTACGAAAAGGAATTAAAGAAAAGACTGGCACCGTTCAGCGACGTACCCATTCTTTTTATTTCAGCCTTAGAAAAGACGAGGATCTTTAAATCGATTGAAACGGCCTTACAGGTGTACGATAATCGCCAACGCAAGGTCAGTACGTCTCGTCTCAACGAAGTGATCGGGAAAGCCATCGAGGCTTATCATCCTCCGGTAGTAAGAGGACATCCTATCAAGATCAAGTTTATCACGCAATTACCAACGGTCACGCCATCCTTTGCTTTCTTTTGCAACTTTCCCGAAGATGTAAAAACGCCTTATCGGAACTACCTCGAAAATCAGTTACGCGAAAACTTTGAATTTACCGGTGTGCCCCTTCGTATTTACTTTAGAAAGAAATAGGCTGTCTAGTCCTTCGTAGCAGGCTTGACGGTCTTCATCTGGATAATATCGACTAAAAAGGCAAAGGCCATAGAGAAGTAGATATATCCTTTGGGTATATGAAAGCCGAGTCCGTCGGCCAGTAATGCCACTCCGATCATTAGCAGAAAACAAAGTGCCAGTATCTTAAACGAAGGATGCTTATAGATGAAGGCGCTGATGGGAGCGGACGCTACCAGCATAATCAAAACGGTCACGATAACGGCCGTATACATGACCCAAAGTTTTTGTACCATTCCTACCGCAGTAATGATCGAGTCTATGGAAAATACTAGATCGAGCAAGATGACCTCGCCCAATAACCTCGAAAATACATTATTGGTCGGTTGCGCCGTACGGGGATCGCTGGCCAACTCCGTTTTGTGATAGATCTCGCGGGTGCTTTTGTAAATAAGAAACAGTCCGCCGACGATCAAGATGATGGCTTTACCGCTAAAGGGGATGTCTTGAAACCGAAAGAGCTCCTTATCAAGTTTTAATATCCAAGCAATAAAGCCCAGCAGTATCAACCGCATGATCATAGCCAGCGAAAGCCCCCAGTAGCGCAACCTGTTACGTTGGGCTTCCGGGAGCTTATCGGCCAGTATCGAAATAAAGATAATGTTGTCGATTCCCAAAATTACCTCAAGGGCGATCAGGGAAAGTAAGGGAACGATGGCATCTAGCATGACCGGACTTGATTTCCGGCAAAATTACAGGCAAATCTGTTATCGAAGTATCCACCTGTTCGAGACCTAGGCCAACCACTCGTAACACCTGACCACTACTGGTAATAATCTAGTCACTACTTTTTAAAAAATATCATTCTTAAAATCTGACACCTACACCGCAGGTCAGGTTAAGCGTAGACATTTGCTGTCTTCTGATCTCTTGCCCACCGCTGCTCAGGTCGATCTTAAAACGGGGGTTGATGTATCGGAAGTCGAGGTTGCTGGCAAAGAAGGCTTGTTTGCCCAGATCAACTCGTACTCCGCCGCCGACCTGAAACATCGCTGCCGTAACCCAGTCTTCACTGGCCAGTAAAAATCCGTTGGTTCTGATATCAGGAGAATTAGTAGAGGCTATCCCTCCCATGATCCTCAGATCCGTACTGACCTGATCACTAATCGGGTAAGAAAATGCCGGGCCAACGGCCAGCCCAATGGATTGCCAGTGGTCTGTCTTGAGCGTACTTACGCCGGTGAGCTCTCTGATTTTTTTAATAGCCAAGCTATTGATATTAAAGAAAGCACTGGCCGCGAACCCGATATTTTCATTAAACTCGTACAGGTAGTTGAGGTCTGTCACAAATCCAGTTTTGGCAAATCCCGCCTGATCATTGTCAATATCTTTTCTGGAAAAATCTCCGGTTGCCAACGAGGGCCCCAGTTGCAGAGACAGATGGCTTTTAGGTTTCTCTGTTTTTTTCTCTTGCATGTCCTGTGCGTTTGATTGCAGCAGAATAAAAAATGGCAGTAAGGCAAGTACAATTTTTTTCATAATCATTTTTTTCGGTGTCATCAGGTTATTTTTTACAAGCACAAAGAACGTTTTTGGTACTGCTCAATTAAATGACTGTACTCACGGTTTTCCTGATCCTCATCATTGGTAATGGGGGTTGTTTTTTTCAACTTCATCTCCATTTACCAAC
>CAZZLP010000150.1:0-4094 GCA_964654705.1 uncultured Chitinophaga sp. | reverse complement strand
GCCAGGTCACCACACCCGTCGTATTGTGAAAGGACCGCAAAGGTAAGGGATCGGTAGCAGAACCGAAAGAAAATTAAGATGTTGCTTATCAGCAAACTAGATGACCGTTCCGGCCAGGTTTACGGTATAGGCCCGCACGGGTGCCCCAAAGAACCGAGCTGCGTGCGCATCAAAATCAGGTGCCGAATCGGTGGTAAAGAATTTAAGCTCTCCCTTTCGGGTACAGCGCTCATCGATCTCGGGGTGACGATGCAGGTAATCGGCCAAACTATGCGCCACAATCTCTCCTTGCGAGATTAACCGAACACCGGCAGGAAGATGCTTTTCGATAACGGGGCGCAACAACGGATAATGGGTACAGGCCAGCAAAAGCACATCGATGCCTTTTTCTTTTTGGAGAATGGCCTCTACCTGTTTTTTTACAAAATAATCAGCTCCCTCGCTGAGGTATTCATTGTTCTCGATCAAGGGCACCCACATGGGGCAGGCTTCTTGAAATACGCTGATCTCCGGAAAGAATTTGGCGATCTCGATCGGATAAGATTCTGAGCTAACCGTGCCCTGCGTAGCCAAAATGCCCACCTTTCCCTTTTTGGTATACCGCCCGATTACTTCGGCCGTGGGGCGAATAACCCCCAACACACGGTTATGCGGTGCGATCTTAGGAAGATCGTTTTGCTGAATGGTACGCAGGGCCTTGGCAGAGGCAGTATTGCATGCTAAGATCACGAGCGGGCATCCCTGTTTTAAAAACCATTGCACGCATTGCAACGTATATTGATAAACGGTAGCAAATGAACGATTCCCGTAGGGAGCGCGGGCACTGTCACCCAGGTAACAATAATCATATTCAGGCAACGTGGCCACCAGGTCGCGTAATATGGTCAGACCACCATAACCGGAATCAAACACACCAATGGGGCCTTTGGACAATGACTGCATTACACAAATGTACTTCGCCCAAAACAAAAATGCCCGATCTGAAACAGACCGGGCATCAACTTTTTTTAAACCACTTACTTGCCGGGAAGGGCCGAAGCGGCGGGCTTTGGCAACGACAACTTCAGTTTCGCTGCTACGGCCGCTACCATATCATCCGCATCGGGAGCCACCAGCAAACTCTCTTTATTGAGCACATGGGTATAGCCCTTTTCTTTGGCCACGGCCCTAATGGCTTCGTAGATCTTGCGGTAGAGCGGGGCCAGCAATTCATTTTGCTTGGCTTCCATGGCCTGGTTTACGATCTGCTGCCAATTCTGAATGGTATTGATTAGCTGGGGAAGCTCCTCTTCGAGTTGCTTTTTTACGGCAGGAGGCGGGGGCTTCAAGGTGTCTTTGTACATGCTGTCCTTGTACTGATAGGTCTGGATCAGTGAAGCATACTGAGGGTTGATAGAATCGGCCTGGTAGCGAGAGAGAATAGAATCAAACTTGCTGACTTCGGGCATCAACGAGAGAACGTTCTCTACACTGATATAGCCGATCTTGGTCTGCGCAGAGGCGGCACCGGCCAACCCGAGCAGTCCTGTGATGGCTAAAAGCACTACTACTTTTTTCATGTTACGTATGGTTTTAAACAGTTAGTTGATACGCTATTTTATTCCCAGCTCGCGAAGCACATCCTCGCTTTTGTCAAGCTTGGGGTCGGCAAAGATAATGGTAATTCCCTCACTTTTGTCGAGCACAAAATCATACCCACGGGCACTGGCCATTTTCTGTACGGCATTGTAAACTTTATCTTGTACGGGCTTAACGAGTTCTTGACGTTTTCTGAAAAGATCACCTTCGAAACCAAAACGACGACGCTGCAAATCCCTGAGCTCCTTTTCTTTGGCAAAGAGCTGGTCTTCTCTTCTTTTCTTTAAGTCGGGGGTCAGCATGACCTGCTCGGCCTCAAAGTCACGATACATCTTATCGAGTGAAAATTGCATACTGTCGATCTGCATTTGCCAGACAGCCGCCATTCGGTCGAGTGCCTGCTGCGCCTCTTTGTACTCAGGCATACGGTCTAAAATATAGCGAGTGTCAATAACGGCATATTTCTGTGCCTGCGAAAAAAGCCCCAGCAACAAAAAGCAAAAGGTGAGCAATATATTTTTCATACGAAGAAATTTCTATTCCGGTTCAAAGCCCAGCATAAAGGTAAAACGCGAGATCCCTTTGAGTCCTGTCTGTCCGGGAACGGCCCTGTCAAGTCCGAGACCATAATCGAACCCGAGCAATCCGAACATGGGCAGAAAGAATCGCATACCGGCCCCTACACTGCGACGCAAACGGAAGGGGTTATATTCTTTGTAATTGTACCACCCGTTGGCCGCTTCAAAAAACGTAAGCGCGTAAATGGTACTGCTGGGATTGGTAACAAGCGGAAAGCGGGCTTCGAGCTGATACTTATTAAAGATGGTAAAGAACTGGCTGGCGCTTTGCTGATCGGGATTGACCGTCGGGTTCGATGTCTGATAAACCGGATAGCCGCGGTGTGCCACGATATCGAAGCCCAGCAAACCAAAGTTGTTGGTCAGACCGGCATCTCCCACCTGAAAACGCTCGAACGGAGAGAAGGGAAGATCCTTATTGTAACGACCCATAAAGCCGAACTTGGCGGCCATCTTAACGACGAACTGACGATTCTTCTCTGCGCCCAATGGTTTTCCGATAGGAACATACCATTCTGCATTAAACCGCCATTTGTGATACTCTGGGCGGCGATAGGCATTGTAACCAGCTCCCACATTGCTGATCAGCGAGTAGGGCGGTGTCAACTGTACACTTCCGATAAAGTTGGATCCCGATGTAGGAAAGATGGGATTGAAAACAGAAGAGCGCTGTAATGCTAACTTGATGCTGACGTTACTAGATGTACCACTGGTAAAACTGCTGCTGAAGATAGGATAGTTCATCAGCTTATACTGTGTAAGATTAAAGGTAAAGACCAAATTAAAGTAGTCATCAGGCCACTTGAGTTGTTTTCCGAAGGCCACCGAAATACCGCTTGTGTTCAGGTAATTGGTATCGGAACGTGCCTTGTCGATACGACCGGTAAACGGATCGAAGGCATTAGAGAAACGGCTGCTGTTGAAACCAAGGGTCAGCGAATTTCTTTTCTTACCGCCCAGCCAGGGTTCTGTAAAAGAAGCACTGTAAGAGCGATAGGCACGACCGTTCGATTGCAAGCGAACGCTCAGTTTTTGTCCGTCGCCCGTGGGCAGTGGATCCCAGGCCGCTTTCTTCCAGATGTTACGAACCGAAAAGTTATTGAAGGTTACCCCTAATGTACCGGTCAGTCCGATACCGCCACCCCAACCGGCAGAAAGCTCCAGCTGATCGGCGGATTTTTCTTCGAGTTGCCAATTGATATCGACGGTACCGTCATCTGGATTTGGCACTACTCCAGGATTAATTTTTTCTTGATTAAAGAACTGAAGATTGCCCAATTCGCGTTGCGAACGGATCAACTGCGAACGACTAAAGAGCTCTCCGGGAACGGTCCTTAACTCGCGACGCACCACATAGTCCTTCGTCTTTTCGTTTCCGGCAATGGTCACGTTCTTGATGCGTGCCTGTGGCCCTTCCATAATACGGATCTCGTAATCGATGGTATCGTTATAGACCGCCACCTCGATAGGCTCGGCTCTAAAGAACAAATATCCTTCGTCCATGTAATAGCCGCTGATGTCGCCGCCTTCTTGGCCGGCCTCTTTGCCCAATCGCTTGTTGAGCAACCCGACATTATAAATATCGCCTTTGTTGATGCCCAGCAATACATTGAGAATGGAGTCGGAGTATTTTGAGTTTCCTTTCCAGACAATATCCCCAAAATAATAGCGATCGCCTTCGCTGACCTTGATATCGACATTCAAATGACCCTTGGACGTCATGTACTGCGTATCGGCGATGATCTGTGCATCGCGATACCCGTTGGCATTATAATAATTGAGTACCTTCTCTTTGTCTTCTTCGTATTTCTTTTCGTCGAATTTGGCAGAGCTGAGCAACTTGAACCTGAAAAACGGATCGAGCACCCGCTTTGTCTTTGAGATCGATAAAAATCCCCAATCCCTGATATATTGATTAAAAGAAACGGGTTGGCGGGT
>CAZZLP010000149.1:0-4194 GCA_964654705.1 uncultured Chitinophaga sp. | reverse complement strand
TTAAACAGCTGCGCAAAGTTACATTTCTTTAACTTGCGGAACAAACCGCTGTAATGACTGCTTACTTCCAATACGGAGTCGATACGCTCACGGTGGCCAACGCGATCGCTCTTACCAATAAAACCTGCCAAGGGGTCATCAGCGAAAAGACGGCCAATCTGGTCAAGCGTTCAGAAGAAGCCGTCAATGCTATTGTTGCTTCAGGCCAAACCGCATATGGCATCAACACCGGGTTCGGTATTTTGGCCTCTACGGCGATCTCTGCGGCAGATACCGCTACGCTGCAGCATAAGATCTTGCAAAGCCATAGCGTTGGCGTTGGGCAGCCCTTGCCCGCCGAAACGGCCAAGCTGATGCTGATAACCAAAGTACACTCCCTGGCCAAGGGTCATAGTGGTATTCGGCTTGCTACCCTTCAACGAATATGCTGGCACATTGATAACAACGTAATTCCTGTTGTTCCTGAAAAGGGAAGTGTGGGCGCTTCGGGAGACCTTTCTCCGCTGGCCCATTTGTTCTTACCTTTGATCGGCGAAGGAGAACTTTTTGTACCTGATGCAACTGGACGCAACCATCAACGCGTGGTGGCTCGCACTTATTTGTCCTCTCTAGGTATAGAGCCCTTAGCGTTAGGGCCCAAAGAGGGGCTGGCCCTTATTAACGGAACTCAATTTATTTTGTCTTTCGCCATCAAGGCCGTACAGCGATTGCACCATTGCTTGGAAGCGGCCGATATTATCGGTGCCATGAGCCTCGAAGCGCTTACCGGAACTAAGACTCCCTTCGACGCAAGGTTGCATGCGCTGCGTCCGTTTGCCGGTAATCAACTCGTGGCTCAGCGGCTGCGATTACTGCTTCAAGACTCGGCGATCATGGCCAGTCATGCCGAATGCGGAAGGGTACAAGATCCGTACTCGCTTCGTTGTATGCCGCAAGTGCACGGCGCATCGCGGAACAGTTGGCTTCATTTACATGATGCGACGCAAATTGAACTTAATTCGGTTACCGATAATCCGGTTTTATTCGACAATGGAGAGGCGATCAGCGGCGGTAATTTTCATGGGCAGCCTTTGGCCATTCCGCTCGATTACGCCTGTGTAGCTGCTGCCGAGTTGGGTAACATCAGTGACCGTCGCTGCTATCTGCTGCTCGAAGGAAAATGGGGATTACCAGTGCTGCTCATGAACAATGTTGGCCTCAACAGTGGCTTTATGATTCCGCAGTACACCACCGCGGCCCTCGTAACAGAGAACAAGACCCTTTGTTTTCCAGCCAGTGCAGACAGCATTCCCACGTCGCTGGGGCAAGAAGATCATGTCTCGATGGGAAGCATCAGTGGCCGCAGACTTAACCAGATCCTCGACAATCTAGAGTATATTTTGGCTATCGAACTGCTTTGCGCAGCCCAGGCCATTGAGTTTAGAAGACCCTTGAAAAGCTCCGAAATATTAGAAAAAGCGCACTCTTATGTTCGTGATTTTGTGTCATTTGCAAATGAAGATAGAATATTTTCTGTAGATGTAGAAAAAGTAACATCATTACTTCGCTCCTTCGATTTTGTCAACCACGTTGCTCAATTTGCCCGGAGTGCCGGGGTCGAACTAAATAGAGGGTACGAGCAGTTCAAGCTTTAAAAAACCTGCCTCACAGGTGCTGCTTACTTGGTCGAGGCGACGGCCGCATCCAGTGCCAGGGCGATCATGGGTCCCAGCGCCTTTTCGCGTTGTTCAGAACTAAGTTTCTTTTTGGCGGCGATCAGATCAGAGACGGTCAGTAAGCAAGCCGCATTTTTTTGACAATGCGTGGCATTGGCAAAGAGTGCAAAGGATTCCATTTCTACAGCCAAACATCCATGCTGCATGGCCAACGGCGGAAACCCTTCCTGATTGGTATAGAAGACATCGCTGGAGTGAATAACCCCTTGTCGAACGGTCATTTCTTTTTTAGCCGCAACGGCATTGATCGTGTCAAATACGGGCCCTTGGTGTTCAATAATAGCATGAGAGTTGCCCCAGGCATGCAGGGCAAAGGTCGATTCACTCACCGCTTTATCGACATTGATGACATCGAAGAGTTGCAATTCGGGGTCATACGCTCCGCATGTTCCGATCCGAATGATGGTATCGACGTTATATGCTGTATACAATTCGTACGAGTAGATACCGATCGAAGGGCATCCCATGCCGCTGGCTCCCACGGTAACCGGCCGGTCTTTATATAGTCCGGTAAAGAAAAGACAGTTTCTGGTTTCACTCACCAGTTTTGGACCAGTAAGACTGCTATGGGCAATATGTTTTGCCCTGAGCGGATCTCCGGCCAGCAAGACGACCGGTGCGATTTCTTCGGGGGTGGCACTAATGTGGATGCTCATAGTGGATGCTTACCGTACAAGATATGTATTTTTGTTTTCCGATAAAAACGTTTGCCATGATCGCTGCCAATACCGCTTCCATTATTCCTGTAAAAACCCCCACGGGTTCTGCGCTCCATTGTAAAGGATGGGTGCAAGAGGCTGCGCTGCGCATGTTGCTCAACAACCTCGACCCGGCAGTGGCAGAGCGCCCCGAGGATCTGATCGTCTATGGCGGAAGGGGCAAGGCCGCCCGTAATCGTGAGGCACTGGAGAACATCATCCGCTCTTTGCTGGTACTCGAAGATGACGAATCCTTATTGATACAAAGTGGAAAGCCGGTCGCTATTTTAAAAACAAACCCCGATGCACCGCGTGTACTACTGAGCAATTCGCAGTTGGTCCCTAACTGGGCCAACTGGAAACACTTTGATGAATTAGAGAAAAAAGGGTTGATGATGTATGGCCAGATGACGGCCGGCAGTTGGATCTATATTGGTTCGCAGGGCATCGTGCAGGGAACCTACGAGACGTATGCCGCGGCTGCCGATAAGCATTTTGGAGGAACCTTAAAAGGCACGCTTAATGTAACGGCCGGTCTGGGCGGCATGGGCGGGGCCCAACCTCTGGCCATCACCATGAACGAAGGCGTGGCATTGGTGGCCGAAGTGGAGGAGTGGCGAATAGACAAGCGACTGGAGACAAAATACCTCGACGAAAAATTTACGGATATCGATTTAGCCATAGAGGCTGCGTTGCATTACAAGTGGCAAGGAGTACCTCGCAGCATCGGCGTTCTATGCAATGCCATAGAGCTGCTCGAAAGAATGATTCAAAAAAATATCGTTCCCGATACGCTTACCGACCAGACCAGTGCGCACGATCCGTTGGTGGGTTATTGGCCACATCAAACCTCTTATCAAGAAGCGATCACTCTTCGGGAAAAAGATCCTTCATCGTATACCGAGCTGGTCTATCACTCTATGTACCACCATGTTTCATTGATGGTGCAGTTAATGAAAAAGGGAGCCATCACTTTTGACTATGGCAATAACATCAGGGCCCGTGCCAAGGAGTATCAGCATAAATACCTGCCCCACGATACGCTCGATTGTTTTGCCTTTCCGGGATTTGTACCGGCTTACATTCGTCCGCTTTTTTGCGAAGGAAAGGGTCCGTTTCGTTGGGCTGCACTTAGTGGCGATCCGGCCGATATTGCTGTAACCGACGAGTTGATACTCTCGTTATTTCCGGAAAATAAAGGATTGAATCGGTGGATGAAAATGGCCCGGGAAAAGATCGCTTTTCAGGGATTGCCCGCGCGCATCTGCTGGCTGGGGCAGGGCGAAAGAGAAAAGGCCGGCTTGGCCTTTAACGAATTGGTGCGAACCGGAAAAGTAAAGGCCCCCTTGGTGATTGGAAGGGATCACCTGGATACCGGCAGCGTGGCCAGCCCCAATCGAGAAACAGAGGCCATGTTGGATGGAAGCGATGCCGTAGCGGACTGGCCTATCTTAAATGCGCTGGTTAACACAGCCGGTGGTGCCAGTTGGGTGAGTTTGCATCACGGAGGTGGCGTGGGAATGGGTTACAGCATTCATTCCGGTATGGTGATCGTGGCAGACGGAACCGACCGCGCTAAAGAAAGACTTTCTCGTGTGCTACGAAACGATCCCGGTATGGGTGTGATCCGCCATGCCGATGCGGGTTATGACTTGGCTCAAAAGGTGGCCACCGAAAGAGGGTTGGATCTTTTAGAGAGATGAAAAAAATCAGGCCTCTAAGCGAGTGGGCTCGCTATCTGGTTTTGCATATTGATACCTGCTAAGCGGCGAGGTCTTGTA
>CAZZLP010000148.1:0-4199 GCA_964654705.1 uncultured Chitinophaga sp. | reverse complement strand
TGCCCGGTCCGTCCATCAACTCTTCGTATATTTTTGCAAAGGGAGATGAATACCTCTGCTACCCCAACAACTATAATCATTATGTAAATTATTACCGCAATACCTTTCAGCACGGGGGCGTCAGTTTAGAAGAAATGATCGTTCCCGTCATCACCTTACAATCGCGTACCTTTGTAACTCCCTATGAAGTACAACCAGACAACCCTTGATAAGTTAGAGGCCATCCCTGAACAGGCCGGCTATATTCTGCGCTACGAAAGAGGAACCTTTCAAAGTGGCTACTGTATTTTAGAATCGAAGAAAGTGGTCGTTCTCAATAAATTTTTACCCATCGAAGGGCGTATCAACACGCTGATCGACCTGATCCCGCAGCTCTCTATCGATCCGGGTATGCTCTCGGAGGAGTCCGCCAAACTCTTTGACGAAATTATTCTGATGCGGGCATGAGATGTCCTCCGTTGCACATAAGTTTCTTGGGTACCGGCACCAGCGGCGGAGTACCCATGATCGCCTGCGATTGCGTGGTATGTGCTTCTAACGATCCCCGTGACAAGCGACTCCGCTCCAGCATGCTGGTTCGATCGGCCACCACAACCTTGGTTATCGATACGGGTCCTGATTTTCGGTATCAGATGCTTCGAAAAAAAGTAAAGCATCTCGATGCGGTGTTGTTCACGCATCCACATAAAGATCATCTGGCAGGTCTCGACGATATACGAGCCTACAATCATTTTGGGCAAAAACCCATGCAAGTCTTTGCCGATTCGCTGACCGAAGAAGCGCTGCGTCGCGATTTTTATTATGCCTTTGCAGAGACCCGTTACCCGGGTATTCCGGAACTGCAGTTGCAGACCATTACCGAGTCGCCCTTTTGGGTGGGCGATATACCGGTGCAGCCCATACAGGTTTGGCATCACCGGATGCCGGTACTGGGTTTTCGCTTTGGCCATTTTACCTACATTACCGATGCCAACCGTATCGAAGAAGAAGAAATGCAAAAAATAAGGGGTAGCCGCGTGTTGGTACTCAACGCCCTTCGCAAAGAAGCCCATCTCTCTCATTTTACGTTGGCGCAAGCAGTTGAACTGATCGGCGATCTGCAAGTGCCGCAAGGGTACTTAACGCATCTTTCGCATCAAATGGGACTCCATACTGAGGTATCGGCCGAGTTACCCGAAGGCATCGCGCTGTCTTATGACGGACTGGAGTTGGAGATGCCCGAAAAATTATAACTAACAAGTGTTAGCTTCCTGAATGAAAGCCCTATCTTAGCGGCCATGAAATTTGAGAGCTCTGATATTACCAAAGAAGTAGCGGCGGCCGCCCGCGATTTTGCCAGACAACATATTTTACCCCATCTGATGGATTGGGACGAAAAACAATACCTGCCCATCGATACCCTTCGCGAGCTGGGTAAGTTAGGAATGATGGGGGTATTGGTGCCTGCCGAGTATGGCGGCGCCGGTCTTTCTTACGCCGAGTATAAAGTAGTGATCGAAGAGATAGCAGCCGTTTGTGGTTCAGTGGGTCTTAGCGTAGCGGCGCATAACTCACTTTGTACCGGCCATATTTTATTGGCGGGTAACGAAGCGCAAAAAGCAAAGTGGTTGCCAGCGCTCGCCAGCGGCGAACAAATCGGTGCCTGGGGATTAACGGAGGCCAATACCGGCAGTGATGCGGGCAACATGCAATGCACCGCTGTGCAAAAAGGAGATCAATGGGTCATCAACGGTACCAAGAATTGGATTACCCATGGTATCAGCGCCGGCATTGCCGTTGTGCTGTGTCGTACCGGAGAGCCGCGCACCAGCAATAACTGCACTGCCTTTGTGGTCGAGCGGGGAACGCCCGGGTTCAGGGCCGGCAAAAAAGAAAATAAGTTGGGAATGAGGGCCAGCGAAACGGCCGAACTGGTCTTTGAAGAATGTGTGCTATCAGACGACAACCGGCTCGGAGCAGTAGGTGACGGATTTAAGCAAGCCATGAAGATCCTCGACGGAGGTCGTATTTCTATTGCCGCACTTTCGTTGGGAATTGCCCGCGGTGCTTACCACGCGGCCCTTCGTTATGCACAAGAAAGACAACAATTCGATAAACCGATCGCACATTTTCAGGCCATCTCTTTTAAGTTGGCCGATATGGCCACCGAGATCGAAGCAGCCGATCTGCTTATCCAACAAGCCTGCGACTTAAAGGATCGTCATTTGCCCGTGACCAGTGCTTCGGCCATGGCCAAGTACTATGCCAGTGAAGTAGCAGTAAGGGTGGCTACCGATGCCATCCAGATCTTTGGCGGATACGGCTATACCAAAGATTTTCCGGTCGAAAAATTTTATCGTGATGCTAAGCTTTGCACAATTGGAGAAGGGACCAGTGAGATACAAAAGTTGGTCATTGCGCGTCAGCTGTTAAAGGCTTAACGAACTTCTTGCCAATCCACCAATTTTTTATAGATCCCGTTTTGCGCAATCAGTTCTTCGTGTCTGCCACGTTCGGCGATCTTTCCTTTTTGTAATACGATGATCTCGTCTGCATGACGAATGGTCGAGAGCCGGTGTGCAATGACGATGCTGGTACGCTGCTGCATCATCTTATTGATGGCATCTTGTACCAGTCGCTCACTTTCGGTATCGAGCGAAGAGGTCGCTTCGTCTAAGATCAGGATCGGAGGATTCTTAAGTAATGCTCGGGCAATCGTGAGTCGTTGGCGCTCGCCTCCGCTCAGTTTGGCGCCCCGGTCACCGATGTTGGTCTGGTATCCTTGTTCTTTGGCCAAAATAAAATCATGCGCATTGGCAATTTGGGCGGCCCGAACGATCTCTTCTTGCGTGGCCTTTGGTTGCCCAAGGGCGATATTGGCCGCGATCGTATCATTAAAGACAATGGGCTCTTGTGTAACAATGCTCATCAGACTTCGCAGCGAACGCAAACTGCAATTTTTTATGTTGATGCCGTCAATAAGTACTTCGCCTGCACTAACGTCGTGAAAGCGGGGTACCAAGTCGGCCAAGGTGGACTTGCCCGAGCCGGAGGCACCCACCAGGGCAATGGTCTTTCCTTTGGGGATCACCAGATCGATCCCGTCCAAGATGACGGTATCGCCATAGCTGAATTGTACATTTTTAAATTCGATCGAGCGCGAAAAGGCAGCGAGCGTTACCGCGTTCGGTGCTTCTTCTACCGTATTTGGGGCGTTGAGGATCTCTTCGATCCTGCCAATGGCGGCAGATCCCTTTCTCATATTACTAAACGAAGTAGAGAGGGCTTTGGCCGGATTGATCATATTATAGAAGATCCCCAGAAATCCTATAAAAACCGAAGCATTGAGCAGTTGTTCCTGTAACACCAGTTTTCCGCCATAGTATAGTACGGCTGTAAAAAGGGCTACGCCCATTACCTCCGACAGCGGAGAGGCCAGGTCTCTTCTATAGCCGATGCGGTTGCGAGCATGGAGCAGCCGCTCGTTACCCTGTTTGAATTTATCTCGCAGCACACCTTCTACGCCAAAGGCCTTGATAACACGCAGGCCACCGAGGGTCTCATCGAGTACGGCCAGGGTTTCGCCAAATTTTTGCGCCACTTCTTGCGAGATCTTTTTTAACGAACGGGTAATACGGCCCACGACCAGCCCCAACACCGGAATCAGGATCAAAATAAAAAGCGTAAGTGGTACGCTGATCGAAAATAAAAAGAGCAGCGTCAGCAAGATGGTGAGGGGATCGCGGATCCATCCTTCGAGCACGCCGATCACGGACACTTCTACTTCATTGACATCATTGGTCATCCGGCTCATCAGATCTCCCTTACGTTTTTCGTTAAAGTAGCCAATGGGCAATTGCAAGACCTTATCGTAAAGGTCTTCTCGCAGTTGATTGACCAGTTGGTGCTTGAGGGGGTTGAGCGTGTAGTAGGCCAGGTACAAAAAAAGATTCTTGCCCAAAATAAAAAAGATCATCATCCAGCAAATGATGGCCAGCGCAGCCAGCGGCCCGGCGTGCTCCACTTGTTGCTGCAAAAAGCCATTGACCGAATCCAAGATCGGATTCTGCCCCCCCGAAGAGGGCAGGGCGCCTTTTCCGGTAAAGATCAGTTGTAAAAAAGGCATCAGCATGCCAATGGATACAATTGAAAAGAAGATGCTCAGTACAATAAACAGAAAGTAGAGGGCGATACGGCCTTTGAAATCTGTTAAATAAGTA
>CAZZLP010000147.1:0-4229 GCA_964654705.1 uncultured Chitinophaga sp. | reverse complement strand
TCGCCAACTTACCGATAAAAGCAGCGTGCAGGTGGGAGCCCCCAGCAAAACCACCGGCTTTTTTGCTGCCAACGTGTTTACCATGAAGACCGCGCGCGAGTTTTTGAGCGACGAGGCCTTTAAAAGTCTTCGGGCCTCTGTTAAAGCCGGTCATAAGATAGACCGAGACATGGCAAACCAGATCGCTAACGGTATGCGCGCTTGGGCAGAGACAAAAGGAGTAACGCATTATACGCACTGGTTTCAGCCACTCACCGGCACTACGGCAGAAAAACATGATTCATTCTTTACACTAAAAAGTGATGGCACTGCCATAGAAGAGTTTGATGGTGCGGCCCTTATTCAACAAGAACCTGATGCTTCTTCTTTTCCCAGCGGCGGGCTTCGTGCCACCTTCGAAGCGCGTGGATACACAGCCTGGGACCCTTCTTCTCCTCCGTTTGTCATCGAGATCGGAAACGGAAAGACCCTTTGTATTCCTACCATTTTTGTTTCTTATACCGGAGAATCGCTGGACTATAAAGCGCCCTTGCTAAAAGCTACCGAGGCCCTGAGCAAAGCCGCTACCGATGTTTGCAATTACTTTGACAAGAACGTAAATAAAGTGACCGTGACCCTGGGATGGGAACAAGAATACTTTGTAATGGATGAGGCCCTTTTTAATGCCCGCCCCGACCTGCTCATGACCGGTCGGACCGTTTACGGACACTCCTCTGCCAAAAACCAGCAACTGGAAGACCACTACTTTGGATCTATCCCTGAAAGGGTCTATGCCTACATGCGCGATTTTGAGAACGAAGCATACAAGCTGGGCATTCCGCTGCGCACGCGCCATAACGAGGTAGCACCTGCCCAATTCGAATGCGCACCCATTTTCGAAGAGGTCAGCGTAGCGGTAGATCACAACTCCTTATTGATGGATGTGATGGAGCGTGTGGCCCGTCGTCACCACCTGCGGGTGCTGCTCCACGAAAAACCCTTTGCCGGTATTAACGGAAGCGGCAAGCACAACAACTGGAGCATGGCTACCGATACCGGTGTCAATTTGCTGGCTCCCGGTAAAACACCCAAGACCAATTTGATGTTCCTGACCTTTTTTGTCAACACCATCAAAGCGGTACATGACTATGCCGATGTACTACGCGCCTCGATTGCCTCTGCACCTAACGACCACCGACTGGGTGCCAACGAAGCCCCTCCCGCGATCATCTCTGTATTTACCGGACAGTATTTGAGCAAAGTACTCAACGATGTAAAAGAAAGAGTAACGGCCAGTATGGACGAAACCGATGAGAGCCTGCTCAAGATCGATATTCATAAGAGCATTCCCGAACTGCTCATGGACAATACCGATCGTAACCGCACCTCTCCCTTTGCGTTTACGGGTAACAAGTTCGAGTTTCGAGCCGTGGGCTCCTCTGCCAATTGCGCGAACCCCATGACGGTGCTCAACACCATCATGGCGCAGACCTTGCGCGACTTTAAAAAAGAAGTGGATGGGCTTATCGAAAAAGGAGAAAAGAAAGAGATCGCCATTATGCAGGTGATCAGAGAGTACATTATCAAAAGCGAAAAGGTTTTATTCGAGGGCGACGGGTACAGTGAAGCCTGGGAAAAAGAGGCGGCCAAACGCGGACTTCCGAATGTAAAGACCACCCCGCTGGCCCTCGATGCGATGGTCACTGACAAAGCCAAGCAACTCTTTCAAGACAATGGCATCTACTCTCACCAGGAACTCGAAGCCCGTCACGAGATCGAGCTCGAGAAATACATAAAGAAAGTGCAGATCGAAAGCCGTATGATGGGCGAGTTGGCCACTAGTCATATCTTACCTGCCGCCATACGTTATCAGAATTTGCTGTCCTCGAACATTCGCGGTCTTAAAGAGGCTGGGATAAAAGAAACAGGGTTTGCCAATCAGCTACAGATACTCGAAGAGATCTCTACCCATATCAACAAGACCAGTGACCTGGTAGAAAAAATGATCGAGGCCCGCAAGAGCTGCAATAAACTTTCTGACACACGAGAGAAAGCCATTGCATACCAGAAAAAAGTAAAAGATGCCTTCTTTGACGAGGTCCGCTACCATGTAGATAAACTGGAGTTGCTGGTCGATGACAAAGAGTGGTACTTGCCCAAGTATAGAGAGATGCTGTTCTTGCGCTAAAGCGGCCAACAAGCTTTATCGAGGCAAGAAAAGAATCCTTGCGATCGGGGCAATTTTTAAAGAGTGGGAATAGCTTGATCCGTCAGGGACAATTGGCCTTGATGACCCTCAAGACGTTCTTTCCAAGGATCTTTTTGATAGCGCGCTTTTTATAACCACGCTTCAGCAATTCTTCGGTTAGGCGGGGATAAGTACTTACATCTTCGAGACCACGGGGTACAAAACCAATGCCGTCAAAATCGGCCCCGATTCCCACATGATCGACCCCGATCAATTTAACGACATGATCGATATGATCGGCCACATCGGCGATACCTGGACGGGCCTTATCGAGTGCGTTGGCCATGGTGGTCTGCCACTGCAGTCGGGCCTTTGTCGTATCGGCTGCGCCGAACAATGCATACATAGAATCTTTTCCGGGGCCATTCCAATATCGCTGCTGCGCCACGAAGTTTTTACTAATAAAGGCAGGATAAAAATTGATACAGATAACGCCGCCATTTTTTTGGAGGGCCAGTAACTGTTCGTCTTTTGCGTTTCGGAATACCGGACAAAGACTCCACACCGAACTATGCGTCAGTAATACCGGCTTGGTCGTTATGGCCAAGGCATCGTAGAAGGTTTGCTCCCCCACATGCGAGAGATCGACGATTACACCTAATTGGTTCAACCGCCTCACTACATCTTTCCCGAAGGGGCTGAGCCCTTTGTGCGAAAGCGCAATGCCGGCCCCACTTTCGTCGCGGGCACTGGTAGCCCACTCGGTGCTGTTATTCCAGGTCAGGGTAAGGTAACGCATACCAAGGGCAGCCAGGCTATCCAGTTTTTGTAAATCGGACTCTATCATATGACCCCCCTCTACACCGATCATGGCAACCACTCGACGACGATGAGCCTTTTGCATGACCTCGCTGTAAGAAGTGGCAAGAGCGAACTTCTCGGGATAACGCAGCACGAGTCGATCGAGCGAGTCGATCTCATTCAGTGCATCACGGTAGTAGCCCAGTGGTGTACGAGCCGTTTCGCCGGTGTAGACAGAGAAGAACTGCACATCGACCCCACCCTTCTTGAAACGGTAATAATCGCTGTGCCCTGCAGTCAGGGGTTTAGACAGGTCTCTGCCCTCTAAGGTCTGTCCACTCAGACAATCGTTATGGGTATCGACCAGCACGGCACGATGATGCAAGCCTTTTCCCCGCTGTGCAACGACCGTGGTGGGCGAACAAAGACCTGCCGCTATCAAAAAAACAATAAGAAAGCGGAAGGCAAACATGCAACTGAGATTTGATTAACCAAGCGTCTTTTTTGCATCCTCTAAAAACTTGGCTAACCCGATATCGGTAAGCGGATGTTTTAGAAGACCTAAAATGGAGTCCAGCGGGCAAGTACATACATCGGCCCCGGCCTCGGCGCATTTTACGATATGAAGCGGAGTGCGAATAGAGGCAGCCAAGATCGCCGTCTTGAAACCCTGTACGGAGTAGATGTGCGCGATCTGCGAGATCAGTTCGATACCGTCCCAGTTGCCGTCATCGAGTCTGCCAATAAAGGGAGACAAGTAGGTAGCTCCTGCCTTGGCGGCCAAGATGGCCTGACCGGCAGAAAATACCAGTGTGCAATTGGTACGAATTCCTTGCTCGCTAAAATAACGAATGGCCTTGATGCCTTCTTTGATCATAGGCACTTTGACAACGATATTGGGGTGAATGGCCGCCAGTTTTTTTCCTTCTTCAACAATGCCGGCAAAATCGGTGCTGATTACCTCGGCACTGATATCTCCGTTGACCATTTCACAAATGGTGCGGTAGTGGTCCATGACGGCCTTTTCGCCTTTAATGCCTTCTTTGGCCATCAAAGATGGATTGGTGGTTACCCCGTCGAGAATTCCCAACTCATTGGCCTCTTTGATCTGCGCAAGATTGGCGGTATCAATAAAAAATTTCATGAGAACAGTTTTGGATAAAGGTAAAAAACGGCAGGCTGATTACATCGCACCGCTCAACCACCTACTCTTGCTGCCTTCCGGCCCTGGGAGGGTTCAGCAGGAGCTGGTCGTGTAAGA
>CAZZLP010000146.1:0-4259 GCA_964654705.1 uncultured Chitinophaga sp. | reverse complement strand
GCGGTAACAGCAAGCGGTTTGCAGTGGCTTTTGAAAGCAGTGCTGCGGTTAAATGATCGACCTCTTCTATGGTGGCACTGTCAGGATTAACCTGTAACTGATACCCGATACCGGCGCGGCTGTAGTTAAGCCCCCAAAGCAGGTTAAAAAATACGTAGATGAACAAAAACGAAAAGACGAACTGCCGGGCACCTTTTGCCAAATAGGCCCTGTTTACGCGCTTGGCATGCAGATCTAAAAAAAGTCCGGAGGTTTTAAAGACGATCAACAGGGCCAAGAACCCATAGAAAAGATCACCTACACTAAGGGGGATCCATCCCAGCAAGATCCGCTGCCACTGCGCTAAGACCGGAAAAAATCTGTTGCTGTAGTATTGCTCCACCCACAACGGATAGAAGGAGACCCACCGAATACCCAGGGTCAGTATCACCAAGATAACCCAGGCCGGGTTATTCATAAGCCGGTCAAAGAAGGCCGTTATGCGGTTTTGCCAGGTGGTGTAGGTTACTTTACTCAAAACCAATCATTTAAAAGATCGATCGTTAACAAAATAACGAAATATTCCCGGGGTAATTTCAGATATTTCCCCTACCTTTGCGCACGCTGAAAACTTGACCTATGGGCCGTCGACGGGAGTACGACATAGCGTTCGTGGGGTTAAAGCCCGGAGTGCACGAGTTTCATTACGAGATCAGCGACAAGTTCTTTGCGGCTTTTCAACAACAGGATTTTCGTCATTGCCTGGCGAAAGTAAAACTGCGGTTGGAAAAGCAAACGGGTTTTATGCTTCTCACTTTTGAGATCGGAGGAAAACTAGAAGTTACCTGCGACCGCTGCAACAGCGATCTGCCACTGGAACTTTGGGATGAGTTTACCATAACGGTCAAAATGGTAGAAGAACCAGCATTGATGAACGAGCAAGAAGAAGATCCCGATGTGTACTACATTGGCCGGGGCGAAAGTCATCTGAATGTAGAGGAATGGATCTACGAATTCATCAATCTTAGTTTACCGATGCAAAAGACCTGTCCCTTCGAAAAGATGGACGGGCCTTATTGCAATAAAACCGCGCGCGAGCTGCTCAAAAAATTAGAAGACACCCCTGCTCCGGAAAAGAAAGATAATCCGATCTGGAAAGGACTCGATAAATTCAAAGACCTTTCATAATTTTTTTAAAGTTGAGTTATGCCAAATCCTAAACGCCGACACAGCCAGCAAAGAAGTGCCAAACGCCGCACTCACTATAAAGCAACGGCCGCCACGATCAGCAATGATGGCACTACCGGAGAAACACACCTGCGTCACCGCGCTCACGTAAGCGAAGGCAAACTGTATTACAAGGGAAAGCTGGTCGCTGAAAAAGCACCGCTGAAGGCCAAGTAATTCATGGTGATCGGTATTGATATGATGGGCGGGGACTATGCCCCCGCTCAAGCCGTAAAAGGCGTCAAAGCATTTCAAGAACGCTTTCCCCTAACCTCTCTTTGTTTATTTGGCGACGAGTCCGTTCTGTTGCCCCTGTTGCAGCAAGAGGGCGTATCTCTCTCCAATGCAACCGTGGTTCATGCTCCCGAGCAGATCGGGATGCACGAACATCCTACCAAAGCCCTTAAAGAAAAACCGAATTCATCGATCGCTGTCGGATTTGGCTGGCTATCGAAAGGCAAGATCGATTCATTTTTGAGTGCGGGCAACACCGGTGCCATGCTGGTGGGAACCCACTTTAGCATCAAACCCCTTGAGGGAGTCCTGCGCCCTACTATTTCAACCATCATTCCCACTATGAACGGCGGCACGTCGCTGTTGCTCGATGTGGGGCTTAATGCCGATTGTAAGCCCGAACTGCTCAACCAATTTGCCATTATGGGATCGGTCTATGCCAATGTAATGCTGGGCATAGAGCACCCCTCGGTGGGGCTTATCAATGTGGGCGAAGAAGAGACCAAAGGAAACGCCCTGGCCCAGGCCACTTATCCCCTGCTCAAGGCCAACCAACAGATCCGTTTTACAGGTAATATAGAAGGTAGAGATGTATTAACGGGTAAGGCCGATGTTATGGTCTGCGACGGTTTTACGGGCAATATTATTTTAAAGATGGCCGAATCGCTCTACGATTTGGCTTGTCAGCAGCAGCTGAATAATCCTTACCTCGACCGATTCAACTTTGAGAACTACGGAGGCACCCCGGTACTGGGTGTTTCAAAACCTGTCATTATCGGGCACGGTATCTCAGGCGAAAAGGCTTTTATGAACATGCTCGTTCTTGCACAAGACATGACGGCCAAGCAGGTCATGGAGCAAATGCGGCTGGCTCTTAGCACACAAGCATAAAAAAACCGTCTCGAAAGACGGCTTTTTCAGTGATCCCGCTGGGACTCGAACCCAGGGCCCCAACATTAAAAGTGTTGTGCTCTACCAACTGAGCTACGAGATCAACCTCGTTTTTGGGAGTGCAAAAATAAGACCCGTATCCGGTTGCACCAAAACTTTTTAGGTCGATTTATCAACCCATTTTCTTCTTTTTTAAAGTAGGTTTGTAAAAACTGGTCATGGAGCAAACCTTCTACAACAAAGTGGTTGCTGTAACCGGTGGCACCGATGGAATCGGCAAAGCACTGGTAGAGGCGCTGCTGGCAAAAGGTGCCAAGGTGTCGACCTGCGCGCGCAACCAAGATAAACTCTATCAACTCCAAACCGAGAATGCCGGCGCCTCCCTGCTAACGGTGGTGGCCGATGTAAGCAAAGAGAACGACTGTCGTCATTTTATAGAAAGCACGCTGCAGGCCTTTGGTCCCATCGACATGCTCATCAACAATGCGGGTATTTCGATGCGCGCCCTTTTTGCCGATGCAGAAATAGCAGTAATCAAAAAATTGATGGATGTAAACTTTTACGGGGCGCTCTATTGTACGAAGTATGCCCTTGACTCGATCAGACAACAAAAAGGAACTATTGTGGGCGTTTCTTCGATCGCGGGTTACCGCGGTTTGCCAGGCCGCACCGGTTACTCGGCTAGCAAATTTGCCCTGCAAGGCTGGCTGGAGTCGTTGCGCACCGAGCTGCTACACGAGGGGGTGCATGTCATGTGGGTATGCCCGGGCTTTACTACCTCTAATATCCGCCAGGCAGCCCTAAACGAAAAGGCCGAGTCGCATGGCGAAACATCGATGAACGAGGACAAGATGATGTCTGCAGCCGACTGCGCAGGGCATATTCTTACGGCCATTTCGCAGCGTAAACGAACCCTGGTGCTAACATTTACAGGAATTAGAACGGTATGGATGAACAAATTGTTTCCGCAATTGACCGACAAACTGGTGCACCGTTTTTTCTTTAAAAAAGGAAAGCTGATCCAATAAGTATGGCCCTGATAACACTGACATCTGACATAGGAAGCCCCGACTATTTGGTAGGTGCCATCAAAGCTCAGCTGTTGCAGCTCAATAACGAGTTTCAGTTGATCGACATCTCACACAACATTCCTCCTTTCAACTATACGCAGGCCGCTTATGTATGCCGCAGCGCGCTACAGCATTTTCCGGCCCATACCTTTCATCTGATTATGGTCGATCTGTTTGGCACCAAGCCCAAACAGCTGCTACTGGCCTTTCATCAAGAACAGTATTTTATTTGTGCCGACAACGGTCTGCTCAGCATGATTCTCGAAGAGACCCCTTCTATCGTAATGGGCATACCGCTCGACGAGGGCGCCCCACGCACCACTTTGCATGTAACCAGTGTTATGGGGCAAGTGGTCAACCGGCTAAGCAAGGGCGAACCGATCCTTTCCATAGGAAGGCCGGACATCAGTTTTAACGAAAAAAAACACCTGCGCCCCACGATCGAACAGCAATTCATAGAAGGGCAGATCATCTTTATTGACAGCTTCGAAAATGTGATTGTCAACATTACCCGGGCCCAATTCGAGGAGAACCGCAAGGGTCGTGGCTTCAAGATCGTTTTTAGAGGAGACGAGAGCATCGACCAGCTTAGCGAGAGCTATGCCGACGTGCCGGAGGGAGAAAAGTTGGCCCTCTTTAACAGTGCGGGTTATCTCGAGATCGCCATCAACAAAGGCAACGCCGCGGGGCTTTTTGGCTTAAAGGGGTATGCCGAGCGAAGCCGCCAGAGTCAGCTGTCATATCAAACGGTGCGCGTCTATTTTCAATAACGAGCCCTTGTTGAACCGAGCCCGAATTAACGAAAACTTCCCCGCCTATCCCCTATTTTTGCCTTTAGCAACATTACACAACACATAA
>CAZZLP010000145.1:0-4353 GCA_964654705.1 uncultured Chitinophaga sp. | reverse complement strand
ATATCATTGATCGATGCCATTGCCGAAATCAAACAAAATACCAGGCAATATGCCAAGCGGCAGATGACCTGGTTTACAAAAGATCCAATGCTTAAGTGGTATGCTCCCAATCAACTAAAAGAGATCTTTCGCCTGCTTTAGGGCTGCAGCTGTCTTTTATAGAGCTGGATGGTGTTGGCCAGCCCCAGGTAAAGGGCATCGCAAATAAGGGCATGGCCAATGCTGACCTCTTGCAGCCACGAAATGGAGCGACTAAAAAATTGCAGGTTTTGAAGGTCAAGGTCATGGCCTGCATTAACTCCCAATGAGCAGTCTAGGGCCATCCGGGCTGCTTCTATATAGGGTCCGATCGCCTCGGCCCCTTTGCCGATCGCGTATTGGCTGGCATAGTGCTCGGTATAGAGTTCAATCCGGTCGGTGCCGGTATCGGCGGCGGCTTTGACCATTTCAGGAAAGGGGTCTACAAAGATGCTCACCCGAATTCCTTGGTTTGTAAAAATGGCAATGGTCTCTTTCAGGTAATCGCGGTGTTTGCGCGTATCCCATCCATGGTCACTGGTCAGTTGTCCCAGCTCGTCGGGTACCAAGGTAACCTGATCGGGTCGAGTGGCCAGTACGAGATCGATAAATTTTTGTTCTCGACAATTGCCCTCTATGTTAAGTTCGGTGGTGATGATCTTTTTGATGGCCACCACATCGTCGTAACGAACATGTCTTTCATCGGGTCGGGGATGCACAGTAATGCCATCGGCCCCCATTTGCTGCGCATCGATGGCTACTTGTACGACGTTGGGATTGTTGCCCCCTCTTGCGTTGCGCAGCGTGGCAAATTTGTTGATATTAACAGAGAGCTTGGTCATTGTAAAGGCAAAGATATACGGCTCGCAACATTCACTAGCACTCTTTCCAGGTATGATCGGCCAATAGCTGTACGGCGGCCACAAATCTTTTAAAGGGTAAAGAGGCGCCCCATTCTCGGGGGGCTACCAGCGAGAGCAGGTGCTGGCCATCTTTTTTTTCGTAGAGATAATAGTGTTGACCTATGTTGGGGGTAAAAGAAAGTTTGGCCTCGTAGATCTTAAGCGAAAGATCTTTTCGTTGTTGAATTTCTTGTGCTTGCAACGCCAGCAGTTCTATTTGCTTGCGTATCTGATCGAGTTGCATGTTGGTCTGCTCTTCCATGGCCACCAGGGCCTTGTGCTTGATGACACCTTCTTCGGTAGGTTTTATGACAGCGCCCGACACCGAGGCGGCATAGGGGAGCACGCTCATTTGCTTATGATAGATCTCTATCTCTTGATAGTCATTGCCGCTTTCGTCCAGGCCCTGCCGGGTAATACGCAGGTAACCGTTGGGCAGAATTTCATGCACGATACGCAGCAGCTGTTCGTCTTTTTTATAAAAGCACACCTCAAAAGTAATCCCGTCGATTACTTCGGCCCTGGCCCCGTCGGCCTCGCCCTCTTCAGAAAATTCCTGCAGTTGACCGTCGGCCACCAGGGTATAACTTGCCGAAAAGGCCTGGTTTTCGAGACTGACCCAATTATGAAATATGCGAAGTTCTTTTTTGCTCTCGGTGGCCTCCATACGGTAGGTGCCGCTTTTGGGGCGTTGTTTTTTTTCGTAAGTCCCCTTCTCGGGAAACAGCTGCCACGATGCCAAGAAATTATAGGCTTGAACCATAGGTATACGTAATACAAAATTCGGCTCGAAAAGTTGGCTCTTTCTATCTTTATGTACTGATCGCCCCATGAAGAAGATATTCGGATCTACCCGGAATGCACTGTTGATACTGGCCCTGATCGGGGCCCTGGTACTGGGTTATCTTTATGTATTGCCTTATACGGCCGAGCAGGTGGCTGCCATTATACCACGCAGTAGTGAGCGGCTTTTGGGCGATGCGGTCTATGCGGGCATGCAAGAAAAGGCAGATAGCGCCGGCAGTGTACTGCTTACGAGATTTTTTGACTCATTGCATATTGTTACGCCCTATACGATCCGTATTTCGTTGGTCAATGACAATACAGTCAATGCATTTGCCTTGCCGGGCGGACAGTTGGTGGTGTATACGGGTCTGCTAAAAAAAATGAAGAGCTACCCCGAGTTGGCGGCATTATTAGGGCATGAGTTCATTCATGTCGAAAAAAGACATTCGACCCGCTCTATTTGCCGAAGCTTGGGTTCCCGGTTCTTTGTAGGATTGCTTTTTGGAAATATGGGATCTGTCGTATCGGTGGCTGCCGGACATGCCGATGAGATTCGCACGCTTAGTTACTCCCGAAAGCTCGAACAAGAAGCAGACCTAGGCGGGCTGCAGCTCTTGCTGAACCGAGACATAGACGCCAAGGGCTTTGCCGATCTTTTTTCTCATCTTAAAGAGGAGGAGGCCGAGCTTGTTTTACCGGAGATCATTAGCAGTCACCCCGATACCGATGTACGGGCCGCCTATATAAAAAAAGCAGCCGTTGGTCAACGGCCTGCCATGCATCGGTCACTTAAGCATATTTTTGATCAACTAAAAAAAATACAGTTATGATCGTTACCACCACCAATGCAGTAGAAGGAAGACCCGTACAAGAGTACTTGGGCATCGTCAATGCGCAGTGCATTATTGGCGCCAATATGTTCAAAGATATCTTTGCCGGATTACGTGACCTGGTCGGCGGGCGTAGCAAGACCTACGAAGGGGTTATCGAAGAAGCCAAAGCGGACGCACTTCGCGAACTGCAAGACAAGGCCCGCTCGCTGGGCGCCGATGCCATTCTCGGGGTCGACCTTGATTTTGAGACCGTGGGTGCCAGTGGGAGTATGCTGATGGTGATCGCGACCGGTACGGCCGTAAAACTATAAGCGTTTTTATATGCGAAATTGTTTTTTTGTTTTTGCAAGCTGTTGGTTGTTGACGCATGTGGCCACCGCGCAAGAGTGCAACATTATCAAAGAGACTGACCCCTTTACCCGCCAAACACGTCTGTCGACCGGTTTTATTGAGTTAACGGGCGCTTCGCTTGTGGCCGATGCCGATAGCAAAGAGATCGATATCATGATCACCTTTAAGACCGATCGCTGTTTTGATGATGATTGTACGGCTACGGTTTATTTTGCGGGGGGCAAGCAAAAGCTTCTGTTACGCAATGGCGGTACCATGAACTGCGAGGGGTTGTTTCATTTTATTTATCGCAATGGGGCTACCGTCAATTATCAGTTAAAGAAGATGGCCTCCCAACTTATCTCGCACATGGAATTCGTGGATCGCAACCAAAAGACCATACCGGTTACGCTCAGCACGGTACAGCAAGAAAAATTAATAGCGGTGCTGCGCTGTTTTATCGAAGAGGCTCCTAAGTTATTGCAACAGCAATAACAGTGGCGCTTGCAGATACAATGACCGGCCAATAAAAAAGCCCCTCCGACCGGAAGGGCTTTTTTATTTCATATCACCAAGTGATCAATAGCGGTAATGCTCGGGTTTGAAAGGGCCTTTCTTGCTAATGCCCAGGTATTCGGATTGGGGTGCGGTCAACTCATCGAGCTCCACTCCGATTTTGGACAGATGCAGGTAGGCAACCTTCTCGTCCAGGTGCTTGGGTAACACATAGACTTTGTTATCGTAGTTCTTGTGGTTGTTCCAAAGTTCGATCTGTGCCAACGTCTGGTTGGTAAAGGAGTTGCTCATTACGAATGAGGGGTGGCCGGTGGCACAACCCAGATTCACCAATCGGCCTTCGGCCAAAATAATGATATCCTTTCCGTCTACATTGTAAATGTCAACCTGTGGCTTGATGGTGTCTTTGGTATGTCCATAGTTGGTATTGAGCCATGCGATATCGATCTCGATATCGAAGTGTCCGATGTTACAAACGATGGCTTTGTCTTTCATCAGTTTAAAATGCGCACCGGTAATCAGATCGCGACAACCCGAAGCGGTGACCACAATATCAGCTTCTTTGACGGCGTCGATCATTTTTTTGACTTCAAATCCGTCCATGGCCGCTTGTAGTGCACAGATAGGATCGATCTCGGTAACGATTACACGGCAACCGGCTCCGGCCAGTGATGCGGCAGAACCTTTTCCTACGTCTCCGTAACCGCCAACCACAGCGATCTTGCCGGCCAGCATCACATCGGTAGCGCGGCGAATGGCATCTACCAGTGATTCTTTACAACCGTATTTATTATCGAATTTAGATTTGGTCACTGAATCATTTACGTTGATCGCGGGCATAGGAAGCGTTCCTTTGGCCACGCGCTCGTACAAGCGGTGAACGCCAGTAGTGGTTTCTTCAGAAATTCCTTTTACGTGCTGCGCCAGCTCGGGGAATTTATCGAGTACCATATTGGTCAGGTCTCCTC
>CAZZLP010000144.1:0-4356 GCA_964654705.1 uncultured Chitinophaga sp. | reverse complement strand
TGAATATTGTGCCATGGAAACGATTTTAAAGGATGGATGGCTTGATATTCCCGTTGCGCCCACTCTGGATCTGTTCGAGGAAATAAAAAAATTGAAGGCAGAAAAAAATGCGATCGTTTTAGCTCACTATTACCAGGATGCCGATATTCAAGAAATAGCCGACTTTATTGGAGATAGCTTGGGATTGGCCAGAAAAGCGCAAGAAACCAAGGCATCGATGATCGTTTTTGCCGGCGTTCATTTTATGGCAGAGACAGCAAAGATCTTAAACCCTACCCGAAAGGTTGTGATCCCCGATCTGTTAGCCGGTTGTTCACTAAGTGATAGTTGTCCTCCTGCTTTATTTAAAAAATTCAAAGAAAAATATAAAGGTCATAAGGTAGTAAGTTATATCAACTGCAGCGCCGCCATAAAAGCATTGAGTGATGTTATCTGCACCAGCTCTAACGCAGTTTCTGTTGTTAATAGTTTTTCGTTAGATCAGCCACTCATTTTTGCACCCGATAAAAATTTGGGCCATTATGTTAATAAAAAAACAGGGCGTAACATGGTGTTGTGGGATGGGGCCTGTATGGTACACGAGATCTTTAGTCTTGAGAAAATCACCAAACTAAAAAACAGACATCCTTCTGCAAAACTGATCGCACACCCCGAATGTGAGGAAAATGTGTTGCAATTAGCCGACATGATCGGCTCTACCACCGAACTACTAAAGTATAGTCATCAAGATCCTTCGCAAGAATTTATAGTAGCCACAGAGGCGGGCATCTTACACCAGATGATCAAGCAATCCCCGAACAAAAAATTTATTCCAGCCCCACCCAATAATAACTGCGCTTGCAACGAGTGTCCACATATGAAGCGAAACACACTAGAAAAAATTTACACCTGTTTAAAATACGAGCTTCCGGCCATAGAGATGGATGAAGCGCTTCGGCTGGCCGCTAAAGCGCCCATCGACAGAATGCTGGAGATTAGTAAGGCTGCGGGGCTATAAAAAAAAGAAATAGAAAAACCAGCATCATGCCGGCGTTGATCACCATCATGTGCAGAGGCCTTCCCGCCTTGCTATATTTGTTCTATGATGCTTCTTTGATAGGTCGGTCAGCAAAAAATCAGATATATCGGTTTAAAAGACCGTAAACTGATTGGCCGGTTGGCAGCAAAAAAAGGCTGCGCCTGACCAAGACGATCTCCGATGCAGACAGACGGTTGCAGAATAACCGCCTTAAAAAGCGATACACTGCAATGGTTGCAGGCAGGGCTGAGTTTTACGATTCGGCCCTGCTTTTTTTATGTTGCCACCATTTCAGCGCTTCTAACGTCAACAGATAACTAACGCTTACCATCATCACCAGGCCCGCCACTGGCCACTCCGGAGGGTCGACCTGAAAAAGATCGCGCAAAAAAGAAAACAAAAAAATACAAAGGAGCAAAACAGCCGCCACCGAAAGAAGTAAAACGGCCGCCCTGTTCTTGATGACCGAGACAAAAAAGGATTGCGAAAAAGAAAGCAACGAAGAGATTAAGAAAAGATTTTGCAACACCAGTGCGCCAAAAGCAGCCCCCCTGGCTACCCGATCACCAAGCCCACCCCAAAGACAGCCCTGGTAAACGACCAACACAAAGATCAACAAAAGAAGCCCATAAAAAACGCTGGTTCGAAAAAACCGATTAGAGAAAAATTGTGCATGTTTACTTCTGGGCCTTCGCCGCATTACACCGGGCTCGGCGGGCTGCGATTCAAAGGCAACCGAGCAGACGGGATCGATGATCAATTCTAAAAAAACAATTTGCACCGGGAGCATTATTACCGGAAGACCCGCCCAGAAAGCGGGAACCAAGACCAGCCCCACAATGGGAATGTGGATAGAAAGAATATAGAGCATTGCCTTTTGAAGGTTGTCATAAATTCTTCTTCCCATGGCAATGGCGCGCACAACAGAAAAAAAATTATCATCGAGCAACACCAGATCGGCCGCTTCTCGCGCTACATCGGTACCTCTTTTGCCCATCGCGATACCAATGTCGGCGGCCTTGAGTGCTGGTGCATCGTTTACCCCGTCTCCCATCATGGCAACCACCTCGCCGTTTATATGAAAAGCCCGAACCAGACGAAGTTTTTGTTCCGGCAATACCCGCGCAAATACAACGTCTTCTTTAATTAAAGAGGCCAGCGCGGTGTCATCAAGCGCTTCCATCTCGCTGCCGGTAATTACCCGCCGTGTATTTAATCCAACCTGGTTGGCCACCTGTCTGGCGGTGGCAGGATGATCGCCCGTGATCATCACCACTTTTATTCCGGCGCTGTGGCAGCTGGCCATGGCCTCTATTATTTCGGGGCGCACCGGATCTTCGAAGCCCAGCAATCCGACAAACGAAAATAAAAAGCCCGTCGGGTGTTCGGGAACACCCTCCGACCCAATTGATGCGCTTGCCACCGCTAACACCCGATAACCCTTCTCTGCCATAAAATGAAGGGCCCGGCGGCTGTCCTCTTCTTGTTCCTTACTAAGTGCGCAAAGCCGAAAAACTGTTTCTGGCGCTCCCTTGGTGGCCACGATAAGCGCCTTTTCTTCGCCGGCACTCCACACGCGAGTAACCGCCAGTAGATCGTCTCGCAGCGGGTATTCTTTCAGTAGAGAAAGATCGACTAAAGCGTTGCCCCACCCGTCAGAGAGATCGGTAATTGCCACATCCATCGGATCGACAGATTGTGGCTCTGAGGCGCGCCGCGCCACATATAGCAGCTCGTTAAAAGAGGCAGGACGCGAAGAGAAAAAAGATTTTTCTAGCCATTCCTTACCATTGTAAAGAAGTGCCAGCTCCATTTTGTTTTGTGTAATCGTCCCCGTCTTGTCTGCGCACAAGACGGTGGCCGACCCCAACGTCTCTATGGCCGACGGGTTTCTGGTCAACACGTTGTTTTGAGAGATACGCCACGCGCCAATCGCAAAAAAGATCGCCAAGACCACCGGAAACTCTTCGGGAAGAATCGCCATCGATGCGGAAAGACCGCTCAAAAGAGAGGCTAAAAAATTGCCACGTGTCAAATAAAACGCCAAGACGACCAACAAGCTTACCGCAAAACCCCACCACAATAATTTTTTTGTCAGCACGGCCGAGGCTTTTTGCAAACCCGATCGGGCGGGCGCAATGCCTTGTACCGATCGGCCGATCTTTCCAAGCATAGAACGATGTCCGGTAGCAGACACGACAGCCAGGCCCTTTCCTGCTACAATGAGCGAACCCGAAAAAAGATCTTTATGCTGCACGAGCTCTTTGTGCACGGCCGCCGATTCACCCGACAGCAATGACTCATCTGCATAGAGACCGGCCGACTCCAACAAAGTGGCATCTGCTGCCACACGGTCGCCCGGCGAGAGAATCAACCAGTCTCCAGGCACCACCTCTTTTCCGGCAATCCGCATCGGGCGATCATCGCGCAAAACCAGGGCCCGCGGAGAAGAAAGTTTTTTTAACTCGGCCAGCGCCCTCGACGATTTTTGTTTTTGAAAAAAAGTAATCGCAATAATCAAAACCATGGCCAGCGACAAGACCAGCCCCTCTTTGTAGTTTCCAAGCACTACATAAAGTGCGGCCGCCCCCAGCAACAAAAAGAACATGGGTTCGCTAAAGACCGTTCGCAAAAAAGCCGACAGCCTTCGCTGTCTAATTTCTCCAAGCTCGTTATACCCTACTTCGGCCAACCGCCGCTGTGCCTCTGCGCTTGTTAATCCGGCCATGCGCGTAAAATAGGCAACTCTCAAAATTTTACATACATTGTATGGTCATCACCGCAATAATTCTGGTAACTATGAAAAAGACGCTACTGGCTGGTTTTTGGATCCTTTTTTTGCTCAAAGCCGGTGCGCAAGCCGGCTCGCAGGGGTTTGCTCCCACCAATTTGGGCGGACCGGCCATGAAATACCAGGGTCTCAAAGACACAGACCCCGCCGCCGACGTGGCCGCCCGCGAAAAAGGACTCAAAGAATGGCGCACCAAACGCGACACCACGCTGGCGCTTGCCAAAAAAATGCTTGCCGAAAAAAACTATGTGGGGGTTAACCAGCTTCTTTTTCCCTACGACTATCTGCAGCCCGAAGACGCGGTGTTTTACGATTACCTTGGAAAAAGCTATTTTTTTTCCGGCCTTTATCAGCCCGCCCTGGACTGCTTCGTGATCTCGTATGATCAAAAAAAACAAACAGACCTTCTTTTTTACATAGGACAGTGCCACGAAAAGACCGGAAACGAAAAAGAGGCCACTAAATTTTATAAGAAGGGAGCTAAAGAGGGAAGCGCCGAATGCAAAGCCAAGCTAGAGGGTTGATTATTTGTAAGAAACCCTTTCTG
>CAZZLP010000143.1:0-4356 GCA_964654705.1 uncultured Chitinophaga sp. | reverse complement strand
AAGGAAACAAAGAAAATCGACCTTTTAAAATTTACGGTACTTTGCAAGTAAATTCATAAGGCTCATGGCAACGATCATTCCGGTACGAGGCAAGCAGCCACAGTGGGGTGCCAATTGTTTTTTAGCCCCGAACGCGACCGTGGTAGGCGATGTGGCAATGGGAGATGACTGCAGTATCTGGTTCAATGCGGTGGTGCGGGGCGATGTGAATTTTATTCGGATGGGCAATAAGGTCAACGTGCAGGATGGGGCTTGTATTCATGGCACTTTCGAAAAATGCGGTACCACCATTGGCAACAACGTCTCTATCGGACATCATGCCATTGTTCACGGCTGCACCCTGCACGATAATGTGCTGGTGGGGATGGGTGCCATCATCATGGACCAGGCTGTGGTACATTCCAATACTATTATTGCCGCCGGGGCCGTTATACTCGAAAATACCATTTGTGAACCGGGCAGCATCTATGCCGGTGTACCGGCCAAAAAAGTAAAGGATATTTCGGGCGAACTGATCGAGGGAGAAATCAACCGGATCGCCCAAAATTATGTACGCTATGCCGCTTGGTTCCAGCACCCCGATACACCTACTCCATGAAAAAAAAGATATTGATACTGGCGCTGGTCTGTATTGGTTGTAGCTCTTGCAAGCTTTGGCAAAAAGTCTTTCGCCCCAAAATGACCTATGGGCAACCCATCGGAGCCGAAAAGATCATTAGTGGCGATCCCAAAGCCGAAAAGCAACTCAAGAAACAACCCAAGTTCAACTACTAAAGTCACAACACAGGAATAGAAACGAAGCGGGCAACTACCGCTGCGCAGTAAAGATCAGTATTGCTTTTCCTCGATAGAATCTAAGATCGAAAGATAACTAATGTAACGATCCTCGTGGATGTGTCCATCCTGCACGGCCTTTTTGACGGCACATCCCGGTTCGTTATAATGCAGACAATTATTAAACTGGCAATCGTGGAGCAGCGGTTGCATCTCCGGAAAATAATGAGAAAGCTCTTGTTTGCTAATATCGACCAGTCCGAACTCGCGCATACCGGGCGTATCGATGATCTTTCCTCCTTGTAACAGATCGAACATCTCGGCAAAGGTGGTGGTATGTTGACCCTTGCCACTCCATCCGCTTACATCTTGCGTTTTGCGATTCATACCCGGAAACCAGCTATTGAGTAAACTCGATTTTCCTACGCCACTGTGGCCCGAGAGCAACGTGGTCTTATGTGTAAGGGTAGCCAGCAATTCCTCCATGCCCTGCCCAGTAACGGCACTGACCAGTAAGACCCTGTACCCGATCGATTCATACATGGAGCGAAGCGCTTCGTAGCGGTCCATCTCTTTATGACGATAGAGGTCGACCTTGTTAAATACGATCAACGGGGTTACATGATACATAGCGGCCGCCACTAAAAATCGATCGATAAACCCCTGTGAGGTCTTCGGTTCTTTGAGCGTGGCCACCAGCAGGGTCTGGTCAAGGTTAGAGGCGACGATATGATGCTGGTGCTTATGACGCGGGCTTTGTCTGTTGATATAATTATGACGCGGTAAGATCTCACTGATCACGGCCGTTGCGGCCGCTTCTGATTCGATCTCAAAAGAAACCCGATCGCCCACCGCTACCGGATTGGTCGACGTGATCTCGTCGAGTTTGAGCACGCCTTTCATCCGGGCATTCCAAAGTTGACCCTTTTCATCGCGAACGATGTACCAGCTGCCCGTCGATTTATAGACCAGTCCTGTCATTTAGGTAAGGTATTTTCCGACAATGGGCATTCTTCGGCCAACACCAAAGGCCTTAGGAGAAATGCGGATGATGGGGCAAAATTGATTGCGTTTGTACTCATTCTTGTTGACCATACTAAGTACCCGGTCGACCAAGTCGGTCTCGTAACCGAGTTGCTTGATCGCCGCGGGCGACCTTCTTTTTTCGATGTACTGGTACAAGACATGATCGAGCACCTCGTAGGCCGGAAGCGAATCGGTATCGAGCTGGTCGGGTCGAAGCTCTGCAGAAGGCGGCTTACAAATAATGGAGTGAGGAATCAATTCGGCATCGCGATTGATGTATCGGGCCAACGCATAGACCTGCAACTTATAACAATCACCCAGCACACCCAACCCGCCAGCCATATCTCCATAGAGCGTGCCATAGCCCGTGGCCAGTTCGCTTTTGTTCGAAGTATTCAACAAGACATAACCAAACTTATTGGCCAGCCCCATCAATACATTTCCACGGGTGCGGCTTTGTAAATTCTCTTCGGCTAGTCCGGATGGCAGGTTCTCAAAACTTTTTTTCAATACACCCAGAAAAGATTCAAAAACCGGTTGAATCGAGATAATCTCGTACGGGTTACCCAATCGTTGACTCAATAGCTCGGCGTCGCTTACACTATGAGGGCTCGAATAGACCGAAGGCAACAAGATCGCCTTTACATTGTCTTTTCCGAGGGCCTCTGTGGCCAGGGCTTGCGTAACGGCGCTGTCTATTCCTCCGCTGCTGCCCAATACCGCTTTGGTAAAACCCATCTTGTTAAAATAATCACGGATACCACTCACAATGGCTTCCTTAATCTCGGCCGTACAGAGGTCAGGCTCCAACCGAAGCGGATCGAGCTCGGCATCCGGAAGCATAGCCGAGGTCTGCAGCGGCTTGGCGGCAAAAGATCCGTCTTCTTGCCATGTAACATAGTGAAGCGCCTCTTGAAAAAGGGGCAACTGCGCCACCAGATTCGCTTCTTTATCCATGACCAGCGAGCCCCCGTCAAAGACGATCTCGGTCTGGCTTCCGACCGCATTACAATACACCAGGGGTATACCGTAGCGGAGTACGTTTCGTTTTACGATGGCCTTGCGGTCTTCGACATGTGTATAATCAAAGGGAGAAGCAGAGAGGTTGATGATAATGTCGGGGCGCTGACCAATCAGTTCGTCCATAGGGCAATGGGTGTAAAGCGGATTGTCGCCCAGGTTCCAAATATCCTCGCAAATGGTCACGGCCATTTTTTTTCCTTTACAATCGATCAACTTCCAGTGGTGCGCCGGTTCAAAATAGCGACACTCATCAAAAACATCGTAGGTAGGAAGACAGGTCTTGTGGACCACCGCCCTGATCTCTCCGTCATGCAAGAAATAAGCAGCGTTGAATAATCTTTTTCCTTTAGAGGAGGGATTGCGATCGGGGGCACCGATCAAAACACCGATATCTTGAGTGTGAGGCTTGATCCGGGCAAGCGCGGCCTGGCACTGTTCGATAAAATCGTCAAATTCCAAAAAATCGCGGGGCGGATACCCGCAAACCGCCAACTCCGAAAAGACGATCAGTGCCGCCTCGTTCTTTTTTGCCTCGGCAATGGCATCGATGATCTTGACGGTGTTGGCCGCAAAATTGCCGATGTGGTAGTTCTGTTGCGCGATGGCGATCTTCATCTTGCAAAAGTACGCCATTGTTTTGTAGCGTACCTTTACTGCATGCATCGAGCTTCGTGGGCCCTATTGTTTTGTTGGGTACTGCTCTATGGTTGTACCCAAACCGACCAAAGACCAGCTGTCAGCGATATCGAGGTTAAGGTTAACCTTGCTCGTTTTGACCGGGCTCTCTTTGCGATCGATACCAACCGGCTTTCGGCAGAACTCACCGATCTGTCTAATCATTTTGCTGCTTTCTATGCCGAGTATATGCAATTTATCTTGGGGGTAAATGGTAATCCGGGCGATACCGCTACGTTGCAGGCCACCCGGCAATTTTTGCATCATTATAAAAGTGTGAACGATTCGCTGCAGCTTCGATTTAGTGATACCCGCTGGCTGGAGAAAGAACTGGAAGAAAGCTTTAAGTACCTGCGCTATTATTTTCCAAATTATAAACCGGGTACCATTACATTTTATACCGGCCCTTTCGATGCACCCGGAATAGCCACCGTAAGAAGCGGCACCGCTGTGGGACTTCAACAGTTTGGCGGTGCCGATTTTTTCGCTTACCGAACGGCCGAGCTGCAAGCACTCTACCCCACCTACCTTAGCAGACGATTTGCTCCTCCCTATATCGTACCGGGCATTATCAAAGCCATTTCAGAAGATCTCTTTCCGCCCCAAGGGGCGGAGCTGCCTTTAATCGAGCAAATGGTAGAGAAAGGAAAGTATTGGTACCTGGCTTCGCTGCTGCTTCCGGATTATCCCGACTCGCTGCTAACGGGATACACACAACAGCAACTCGATTGGTGTCAAGAGAACGAAGGGCTAATTTGGAGCCACCTGATCAAGTCGGAGGACCTTAACTCGCTTAACCCTATTATCATTCAAACCTATTAAGGCGAAGCACCGTTTACCCAGGGATTATCACAAGAG
>CAZZLP010000142.1:0-4393 GCA_964654705.1 uncultured Chitinophaga sp. | reverse complement strand
TAAGCTTTTTATAGCGGCTGTAAATATCAGAGGCAATATAACCAAGTGGATGACCCACATGCAGACCGGCTCCGCTGGGGTATGGAAACATATCGAGTACATAGCACTTGGGTTTGCTGGTGTCGTTGCTGACACGATAGACCCGATGCTCCTTCCAGAGCTGCTGCCATTTTTTTTCTATCCTTCGAAAATCGTACTCCATAGGGCACCAAAAATACGGTTTGTAGCGTTAAACTTTTATATTTGCGAGCGTACAACGATCCTCAAATTCTACTTCATGTCACAAGCCGGTAAAGCCTCTATCAAACGCGGTAAGCCCTCTTATTTTATGTCCATCTTGGGGGTAACGCTGGTGTTGCTGTTGCTGGGCATCATTGGCTGGTTGGTGATCAACGCATCCAAGCTGGGCGATTATTTTAAAGAGAGTGTCGAGGTGCGCGCCGAACTGCGGGGCGACCTAAACCCTGCCGACAGTGCGGCCCTTTACAACTACATTGCCTCGCAACCATTCGTTAAATCGATCCAGTTCGTTAATAAAGAAAAGGCCAAGCAGATCTTTTTAGCCGACGGCAATAATTCGTGGGATGGGGTGCTCGATGCCAACCCGCTCCCCAACAGTATCAATTTTAAGATGAAGCAGGAGTACATGAATGCCGACTCGCTGGCCAAGATCCAGGCACTGCTCTTAAAGCAAACCTACATCAGCGAGGTAGCCTACCCAAAGGCGCTGGTCGATAACCTCAATAAGAATATCCGCAAGATCAGTGCCATCTTGTTAGGCATTGCACTGTTGCTGTCGGCGGTGGTCATTGCCCTGATCGATAATACGATTCGGTTGGCCATGTTCAGCAATCGGTTTTTAATAAAGACCATGCAAATGGTGGGTGCCACGCGTTGGTTCATTGCTTGGCCCATCAACAAACGCGCCATCATTAATGGAGCGGTCAGCGGTCTGATCGCCGTGGTAGCGGTATTTGCCTTTATTATGCTGGCAGAAGGCGTGCTCCCCGAGTTAAGGGCCATTCACGATACAGGCAGCCTATTGCTGCTGTTTTCGGGACTGATCTTACTGGGTATTGGCATTACATTGTTTAGTACGCACCGAAGCGTTATCAAGTATCTTAAAATGAAGCTCGATGATCTTTACTAAACTGCGGGGGTGCTACATTGACCCTTGCAGCGCTGCGTTGGTTGATCACGAATAGCTGATTGTACCGTTAAATAAAAAAATATGAGCAAGAAAACCGCATCACTTTTCGAAAAGAAAAATCTTACCTGGATGCTGCTTGGTCTGGTACTGATCGCCATTGGCATGTTCTTGATGTCGGGCGGACAAAGCAACACCGACCCGGCCGTCTTTAACCGCGATGCGGTATACAGCACAACGCGCATTACGGTAGCACCCCTGCTCATTTTGGCCGGGCTGGTCGTTGAGGTCATCGCCATTTTTAAAAAATAAATATGGGCCTGCTAGCAGCCATTCTGATCGCCATTGTAGAGGGCATTACTGAGTTTCTGCCCATCTCTTCTACCGGGCACATGATTATTACCGAAAAATTATTGGGTGTTCCGGACAATGATTTTACCAAACTCTTTACCGTCGGTATTCAACTGGGCGCCATCTTGGCCGTGGTGGTACTCTATTGGAAAAAATTTATTGCCCCTTTGCAAGACTCCTCAAAGGGTCTTTGGTTCTATTTAAAGTTGATAGTGGCCGTTACCCCCGCCCTGGGGCTGGGCTTTTTACTCTCGGACTATATTGACGCACTGCTCGAAAGTACGCTCACGGTTGCCATCTCGATGATCGCGGGCGGCATGGTGTTGCTTTTTATAGACAGGGTATTTACCAAAGAGAGTATTCAAGAAGAAGAACAGATCGATCTTTGGAGAGCCTTTAAGATCGGTTGCTGGCAGTGCATAGCCATGATTCCGGGTGTCAGCCGCAGTGCGTCGAGCATCATTGGTGGAATGCAGCAACAACTTAGCCGCAAACTGGCGGCTGAATTTTCTTTCTTTTTAGCCGTTCCCACTATGGCCGCTGCAACCGGATATAAGCTGTTAAAAGGATATAAGCAGATCACGGTGGCCGATTGGCAACTCTTTGCCGTTGGTAACGTGGTGGCCTTTGTTGTAGCGCTGTTGGCCATCAAATTCTTTATTCAATTTTTGCAGCGCAACGGCTTTAGGGTCTTTGCTTTCTATCGCATTGCAGCGGGCACCGTACTGCTGGTCTTGCTGCTAACGGGGTACCTGAAAGCATAATTGCTTATATTTATCAAAATCAACCAATGCAAACCGCTCCCAAAAAAGTGGTGAATGCCTGGGCTATGTACGACTGGGCCAATTCAGCCTACAACCTGGTCATTACCTCTACGATCTTTCCGGCGTACTTCGAGGCCATTGCGGTCGATGACCGTTCTGTATCAAAAACAGCCGTGACCTTTTTAGGTAGAACCTTTCAGAATTCAGCGCTCTACAATTATACGATCGCCGTTGCCTTACTCATTGTAGCTTGTTTATCGCCGCTGCTCTCGGCCATTGCCGATTACAAGGGCAACAAAAAATCGTTCATGCGTTTTTTCTTAACACTGGGCAGTCTGGGCTGTAGCGGACTTTTCTTCTTCGAAAAACAAACCCTGGGCTGGGGGCTCTTTTGCATGATCTTGGCCTGTGTGGGTTTTTGGGCCAGCTGGGTGTACTACAATTCTTTCTTGCCCGAGATCGCCGCCCCCGAAGACCGCGACCGTATTAGTGCGCGTGGCTATGCCTATGGCTATGTGGGTTCGGTACTGCTGCAACTGATCTGCTTTGTCTTTGTCTTTATGCCGACAATCGTGGGCGGCAGTAACGATACTACCATTCAATTTAGAATATGCTTTTTATTGGTGGGGCTCTGGTGGTTCGGCTTTGGCACCTACTCTCTTAACCGTATGCCGGGTCGTATAGCGGGCGAACAGACGCCTTTACGACAACAACTACTGTTAAAAGGATATCATGAATTAAAAAGCGTATGGCAACAACTTAACCAACAACATAAGCTGCGTCGTTTTTTGACCGCTTTTTTTTGTTACAACATGGGCGTACAAACTGTTATGCTCGTGGCCGCCATCTATGGCAAGAGCGAACTACAGATTCCCACCACTAACTTGATCGGCGCTATCCTCATCATCCAACTCATTGCCATACCGGGTGCCTTTACGATCGCACGCATCTCCAATAAATTTGGCAACCTGCGCACCTTACAAGTGCTCGTTGCCTTTTGGTGCGTGGGCTGTGTAATCGGCTACAACTTACCCGTGGGCGGCATCAATGAATTTTACGGACTGGCCGCCTTTGTTGGCTTTATGATGGGGGGTATTCAGTCGCTCAGCCGCTCTACCTACTCCAAGCTAATGCCCGCTACCAAAGACACCGCCTCTTACTTTAGCTTTTATGATGTAACAGAAAAAATCGCTACTGTCATTGGCATGTTCGGCTTTGGCTATATTACTGAACTAACCGGCTCTCAACGAGGATCGGTATTGGCCCTAATGGTATTTTTTGTACTGGGCTTTTTTCTTTTGATCTTTACCAGAGCAGAGAAATCACAGTCACATGCGCTTGTATAGCATCAACACCGGTTTTTTTAAATTAGATGGAGGAGCCATGTTCGGGGTGGTACCTAAAAGTATTTGGAACAAGATCAACCCTGCCGACGAAAATAACCTTTGCTCTTGGGCATTGCGGTGTTTGCTGATCGAAGAAGGCGACCGTCGCATCTTAATCGACACCGGACTGGGCACCAAACAAGACGCCAAATTTTTTGGTCATTATGGCCTGCATGGCAATGATTCGCTCGACAGCTCGTTAGCTCGCTATAGATTTACACGCAGCGATATTACCGATGTCATCTTAACGCATTTACACTTCGACCATTGCGGCGGTACCGTTGCCAAAGAAGGCGATCGGTTGGTGGCGGCCTTTCCTAATGCTCGCGTCTGGAGCAATCCCGAACATTGGAACTGGGCCATTCAACCCAACGACCGCGAGAAGGCTTCTTTTTTAAAAGAAAATATTCTGCCCATCAAAGAGCTCGGTCAGCTGGCGATGATCGACGTACCAGATAAAATACAAGATATATCGCCTGACAAAAAACAAAGCGATGCCAATAAGACCAGGATCGACACCCCGCCCTCTATCCAATCGCAACAATCGCTAGGCACTACTCCGTTTGAAAAGGGCATCGACATCCGCTTTGCCAATGGCCATACCCGCGCCATGATGTTACCGCAGATCCGTTACCGCGAGCACACGATCGTCTTTATGGCCGATCTGCTACCATCGGCCGGACATATCCCATTGCCCTATGTAATGGCGTACGATATGTTTCCGCTCACCAGCTTGCAAGAAAAAA
>CAZZLP010000141.1:0-4395 GCA_964654705.1 uncultured Chitinophaga sp. | reverse complement strand
GTTGTACAGCGCTCCGTGAAATTTAATATGACCGATCGGAAAATCTTCTTGCTTGGCCATAGCGGCCACTTTATTAATCTGCTCTTTGATAGAGAGCAACAGTGTTGGCAGATCGATCGACATCACCACACGTCCAAAGTTTTTTCGATCGGGATACGAGGGATGTGCGCCTATTGCTACTTTGTTTGCTTTTGCCAATTGAATAGTAGAAAGTATCGTTGCATCATTACCCGCATGCGCAGCGCAGGCTATGTTGGCAGAAGTAATGTAGGGCATAATGGCCGCTTCTATGCCAATATCTTCGCCCAGATCACAATTGATATCGATCGATGATAGCATGCAGTAATTATTGTAGCTGAAAATTTAAAATAGTCCCCGGGCGACACTGTGCTAAAATAGGAAGATCGTCTAAAACCACACGCGCAATACGAGGGTATCCACCGATCGTTTGCGCATCGGCCATCAAAACAATGGGCATACCTGCCGGGGTAACCTGCACGATGCCTCTGGTTACGGCGGTTGAAATAAGTTCTTGGTTATTGCTTTTTTCCAGTGCAGGTCCGATCAGTGAATAACCCATTCGGTTCGAGTTGGCACCGATGGCCCATGGTTGCTTCGTAAATATATTTTGCGCATTGCGGGTAAACCAATCCCACTCGGGACCTTTATGAAGTCGTATGATTATCGCTTTATTATGTAGTGCGGGGTTGTGCATAGCGCGCGCGATGATGCTGTGCTGCTTGTTGATATGCTCGCTAGTTGGATGATGTGCATGAGACTGATTGCTGTTATTAGTATCGTGTTTCTCCAAACGTTCATTGAAATAAATAATATCTCCGGATTGCAGATATTTTCCATTGGTCCCGCCCAGGGCTGCCAATGGATAAGTAGAGTAACTGTTTAATTCAGGCACTAAGTTGAAACCGCCGCTGATGGCCAAATACGTTCTGCAGCCCCAGGGACTTGGATGAAGTTGCAGCCGATCGTTCTGTTCAGCATGAAGAAGGGAGTAAAAATCAACGGGTTTGTCATTGTGGGTAGCCGCAGCTCCTCCTCCGGCCAGTGCGAAGTAACAAGGCTTCTGAAATTCTATTACTGTACCGTGTAAGGTACATTCGATTACTGCTGCATTCAGATCGTTGCCACATAATATGTTGACCGCCTTCATGGCATCGCTGTCCATTGCACCGCTAATAGGAACCCCCCAATGTTGAGCGCCGAACCTACCGGCATCTTGAATGCTGGCCAGTATGCCCGGTTTATGGATCAATAAACTCATGGCCAATTTTCGAATTCGTTAGCGGTAATGGGTGTAAAGTTCACGGTGTCTCCGGGTTGCAATAAACAAGCTGGCTTACGGTCTTTATCGAACATCGTTAAAGGCGTACGACCAATAACATGCCAACCACCGGGTGTTTCAAAAGGATAGATACCTGTTTGCGCGGCGGCGATGGCTACACTGCCCGCAGCTACTTTTGCGCTTGGTGTTTTTTTTCTCGGTACCTGCAGGCTGGCCTCGAGTGCTCCCATGTAAGCGAATCCGGGTGTAAATCCGTTCATGTATACCTGATACTTTTTTTGGCTGTGTTGTCTTACGATCTCTTCAGCACTTAGCTGGAGTGTTACTGTTAAATTAACCAGATCTGTCGCATAGGGTAGTTCGTAACAAACTGGAATAAAGATGGTGTTCGTTATGGAGTTGCTTTTTGTTGTTGTGAAGTCGTTTGTACTGCTGATAACTTCTTCGGTTATGTGATCGTAAAGCGTCTTGAGTGCGCCGATCATATCTGTTGCGCTAGTACGCTCTGAGAAGTATACCGTAATGCTGTTGTAAGCGGCAACTACATCAAGCAATGCATAAAAAGGATTTGCCTGCTCTTGCTGTAGCGCGATTGATTGTTGTCGTAGGATCTCTTGGTGCCATTGCATTACCCTTGCATGCGCTTGTTCTCCGATCGGCAGATCAAATGCAATCGTGCAAGCGTAATCGTGAATGGGGTAGATGCTGTAGGTTACGGGCATGTGGGGGTAACTGGGTATTAGCGGGTAAGCAATACACCCGGCCGCTGGTCGGTGCATTGTTGATCTTGATAGGTGATGCGACCGTTGATCCACACTTTAAGAATACCGCTAGAAAGCGCCTTGGGTTCGGTAAGAGAAGCTCGATCGCTTACCGTATCGGGATCGAGCAATACCAGATCGGCGTAGTAACCTTCTTTGATAAGCCCTCTTTTTTTAATGCCGCTATGCGCTGCACCCATCGACGTCATTTTGCGGATCGCTTCTTCTAGCGTGAGCACTTGTTGTTCTCTCACATAGTGGCGTAATACTTTAGTGAAGGCGCCGAACCCACGCGGGTGCCCGCCCGCTCTGCCGTCGGAGCAAATATTGGCAAAGGGCCACTGCACGAATGTGCGCACATCTTCTTCTGCCATGGCTTTGGCAGCGATAGCCTCAACCCCGTATGGGTAAGCAGGGTTTGCTTTTTTAAAACTATCGGCCATAGCCACCAAGTCTATCAGTGTTTGTGGAGTAGCTTGTAGTCGTTGAGAAGCGATGGCACTAACGCTCTTGCCTGCATACACGGGTTGAGGCGCATAGCGCACCAGCACCGAGCGATCGGGATCGAACAGGTGATCCACTGCAAACTGTGCACTGAATACATTGGTGTAATCCCGTTTGGGAAATAATACGCGCAAGGTAGAGCTCCAAAAATCATACGGATATACATCGGCCGTTACATCAATGCCCTCGCTGCGTGCCTTGTTTAACCGGTCTACAATTGTTTGCGCTGTTCCCCATTTATCTTTTAATCCAATCTTGATATGCGACAACTGAACGGGTATCTTGGTCAGTCGACCAATGGTAAGAATCTCTTCGATCGCCGCGTCGATCGTAATATCCTCGCTTCTAATATGGCTAACGTAGGTTCCTCCAAAGCGAGCCGCCGTGTGCGCCAGTTCGATCACTTCTTTTGTCGAGGAGTAAAAAGCATCTTCGTATTCCAGCCCGGGCGCAAGCCCCAGTGATCCTTTTTTCATTTCACTTGCCAGTATCGCTTGCATCCGAATCGTCTCATTTTCGGTAGCAGGTCTCAGCAGGTCGTTGCCCATTACTTGCTCACGAAGGGTGGTGTGGCCTGTGTAGGTGGCGACATTTACTGCGACCGGATTTTTCTTGAGCTGAGCCCGTATGGTGTCGATCAAATAACTGCTGCCGTCTTGCCCAATCACGATCGTGGTAATGCCCTGGCTGTTCGTGGCCAGAGAGGAGGGGTCTTCGTCGTAATCGCCAAAGTGATGACTGTGTGTATCGATAAAGCCGGGGGTGAGCACCCTGTCTTGGCCGTCGATGAGGCTGTCAGTGGGTGCAGGCTGCAAGTTTCCGACGGCAATGATCAAGCTGTCTTTGATGCGAACGCCCCCCCGTTTTAGCGGGCCGCCACTACCATCGGCGATACGAACGTTTTGAATAAGGGTGGTATGCTGCGCACACAAGTTACCCACCAGAAAAAGTAGCGCAGCAAATAGGGGTAAGAATCTCATAAGGTCAACTGAAAGTTAGGGAATTACCAAAAATTAAAAAGTTAGGCGTTTGGTATTACTTAGTTATCATGATAGAAATATTTGCTTATTATATTAGTACGTGTAATAGCGTAAAAAAAAAAAATAACAACGTCGTTTAAAAGTTTACTCACATGTCGTTAATTAATTCATTATTTTGTAGTACTTTTACTATACCTAAACTAACTTCTGCCTCATGAGTAACCTTCTTCAACCCTGTGAATGTCACTTTTTTAGTTATGTTTTACCCAAGTTTTCAACTTATCGGTTTCCGATTCGCAGCATAGCGCTTTCGACTATAGTGACCGTTTTTTTACTCGGAGCTCCATCATCTGAGATATTTGCGCAGCAAAAAAGCGAACCAAAGTCGGGGCAAAAACCCGCAGTAGAAATACCCAAAAAATCTGAGGAAAATCAGAAGCTTACGCTTCGCTATGACATCCCCAAATTTAAAGCGGGCGAGATGGGTGTATCAAAGCCCATTGTGAATGTAGAGGGAGGGGAGTTTAGCTATGAAAGAACCAACTCAGATTCTCGCGGCGGCCTACTTTTCAATGCTTCTACAGGCAACATTTTTCAAAATTTTTCAGATCCTGGAAAATACCGTATCACTTACACTTTAAAGAATTTATCTGCAACTACAACCATAATCGTAGAGTAAACATTTGCTAAGAATCCCAAACGTACAACTTCTTTTATGAGAAAAATATTTAACCAACTTTTGCTCCCTTTCATTTTTCTTTTGTTGGGCATTAACAACTCGTACGGAAACACTGTTCCTACTTTGACCCCGATGTCTACATCGAGGTATGATCTGGGGGGGGGGGTAGGT
>CAZZLP010000140.1:0-4398 GCA_964654705.1 uncultured Chitinophaga sp. | reverse complement strand
TGCAAATCTACTGAAACCCCTTGGGGAAACCCTTTTTTTCGAGTCCTTTTTTACCTCTTTTTTGGCTTGTTTTCGGCCCTTATTTTTTTACGATCTGCGCCACCAAGTTGGCCTCGGCACAGACCTTGCCACCGGCATAGATGGTGCCTTTCATTTCGCAGATCCCGCGGCGGATCGGGGCGGCCAATTCCATTTTGAGCAGGAGGGTATCGCCGGGTTTGACCATCTGTTTGAATTTGCAGTTATCGATCTTTAAAAAGTAGGTATTATACTCCCCGTCCCCACTCAGGTTGATGGCCAGAATGCCACCGCATTGAGCCAGGGCCTCAATTTGCAGTACACCGGGCATTACCGGATTACCCGGAAAATGCCCCTGAAAAAACCACTCGTTGAACGTTACGTTCTTGACACCTACGATATGGGTATCACTGAGCTCGATTACTTTATCGACCAGCGCAAAAGGAAAGCGATGGGGCAGGGTTCTCTCGATGTACTGTTGATCGAACACCGGAGGTGTCGCCGGGTCGTAGGTAGGTACGTCGCGGGTGTGTTTATTCTTTTTTATGTATTGCTTGATCTTGCGGGCAAAGGCCACATTGCTGCTATGGCCGGGGCGATTGGCAATAATGCGGGCCTTGATCGGATAGCCGACCAGCGCCAGATCGCCCACTACATCGAGTAGTTTGTGTCGGGCGGGCTCATTGGGAAAACGCAGGTCGAGGTTATTGAGGTAGCCTTCGCTTTTTACCTCGATCTTTTCTTTTTTGAATATTTTCTTTAGCCTTTCCAGTTCTTCTCCCTCTACCGGTTTATCGACGACCACGATCGCGTTGTTGACATCTCCGCCTTTGATCAGGTTGTTATCGATGAGCGCTTCGAGTTCGTGCAAAAAACAAAAAGTGCGGCAGGTGGCGATCTCTTTTTTGAATTCCCGTATCGATCGCAGACCGGCGTGTTGCGTTCCCAGTACCGGCGAGTTAAAATCGATCAGGGTCGTAATCTGGTACTCCATGGCGGGCATGGCCACCATCTCTACGCGTTTGCCATCGTCGTAGTGAAAAATATTTTCATCGATGCTATACCAAACCTTGGCGGCGTCTTGCTCTTGCACACCGGCTTTTTCGATCAGCTCTACAAAGGGTCCCGAACTTCCGTCCATGATCGGGATCTCGGGTCCGTTGATCTCCATCAGGCAATTGTCCACGCCCATCCCGACCAGCGCAGCCAGGACATGTTCCACCGTGCTCACTTTGACTCCTTGGCTTTCGAGGGTGGTTCCGCGACTGGTGTCGGTGACCAGATCGCAATCGGCCTTGATAACGGGTTGATCTGGAAGGTCGGTTCGCTTGAACTGAAACCCAAAACCCGGATTGGCGGGGTGCAGGGTCAGATCGGCCAAGATACCCGTGTGCAGCCCGGTACCCGAAATGGTCACGACCGAACTGAGGGTATGTTGCTTGTCGGGGTTAAAAGATTTGGCCATGAGGGATGGATTAGTGGCTGCAAAGATAACATTTACCCCAGGCTTGCGAAAGAGGGCTTCTAGTTATTTGATTTTAAATCTTTTATGATGCTTTCCAATTCCTTGATCCGCTTTTCGAGCTCAGGCAGTTGTCGGCCTAGGGCCTGGCTGCGAAGTGCTGCTGAAAAGTCGTAAGCCGGGGTTCCTGTAACTGCCTTTCCTTTTTCGACCGATTTGGATACCCCGCTTTGGGCATTGACCTTGGCTCCATCCCCCACTTGTATGTGACCCACGATCCCGGCCTGTCCGCCGATCATGACCCCTTTGCCGATCTTAGTGCTGCCACTAATACCCACCTGCGCGGCGATTACGGTGCTTTGGCCCACTTCTACATTGTGAGCGACTTGTATCAGGTTATCGAGTTTGGCCCCTTTTCGAATAAGGGTAGAACCAAGGGTAGCCCGGTCGATGGTGGTATTGGCGCCGATCTCTACTTCGTCTTCGATGACCACATTGCCGATCTGCGGTACTTTTTGCAACCGACCATCGGCTTGCGGAGCAAATCCGAATCCGTCGCTGCCAATAACGGTGCCCGCATGAATGATGACCCCGTTACCCAGCTTGCACTGGTGATAGATCTTTACCCCGGCATGCAATTCGCAATCGTTGCCGATCGTTACCTGATTGCCAATATAGCAATGTGGATGAATCTTGCTATTCTTTCCTATGACCGCCTGTTCGCCAATGTACGCGAAAGCGCCGACAAATACATCTTGCCCCAGCGTGGCATCGGGGGCAATGTAAGAGGGTTGTTGAATACCGGTCAACTTGGTGGTTTGCAGTTTTTGATACGTCTCTAACAAGGTAGCAAAGGCGGCATAAGCATCTTTTACCCGCAGCAAAGTGGCCTTGACCGGTTTTTTTAATACAAGGTTATTGTTGACGATGAGCAGCGAGGCCTGTGTAGTATAGAGATAGTCCTCGTATTTGGGGTTGGCTAAAAACGACAGCTGACCGCTTTGCGCTTCTTCGATCTTGCCAAAGGAATGCACCGCTGTGTCAGCGTCTCCCTCGATGGTGGCTCCGACGATCGTTGCCAGTTGGGCGGCGGTAAAATGCATCATGGGTGGCTGTTGTATGTTGTGGCTGTAGTTTACGTACGATTATACTTTGCTGAACCCGGGGTGACAAATGTATTCTTTACTGATCTCTCCGAAGGCTAGACTGCTGCCGTAATTGATAAGGGCATTGTCTACCTCAGAGATATCCTTGACCGTGCCGTCCTTGAAAAGAATATGAATCCGTTCGTCTTTGGGGTTGTAGGTGGTATTGCTAGCCTTTCCGGTAAACACAAAATAGCCGGCCTCTTCTTCCGTAATTCCCAAACGACGAGCGGTCTCTTTTCGCAACTCGGCCAATTGGCTGGCCGGTAACGGCTCTTTCAAGAATCGGATCTTGAGCAGCTTTCGTTCGGTAACCAGGCGGCAAAGGGTAGAAAGAACGTTGTCGGAGTGATAACACCAGTTTTTGATACTGGCCATCACATCGTGATCATCAAGACGACAAAACCGATCCAAATGCTGCTTGATGGTTTGGCCGGCCTGCCGGTTTTGCAAAAAAAAGTTTAGATCGCTACTGGCAGCCTGCAAGGGAATGCCCCGTTGCAGTAGTTCGAGCACGCGTTTAAAGATAAGCACCACCGACATCTCGGCACTTACTACTGTTTTATGCAAATAGACCTGCCAGTACATGAGCCGGCGGCTGATGAGGAATTTCTCGATCGAAAAGATCGCTTTCTCTTCTACCATCAACTGTCCTTGATTAACGGCCAGCATTTTTAGGATACGGTCGTAGCCGATGACCCCTTCGGCCACGCCGGTAAAGAAACTATCGCGGTTCAGGTAATCCATTCGGTCCACATCCAACTGTCCCGAGATGAGTTGGTGTAAAAAAGGCTTGGGATGCGTATTGGTAAAAATGGAGATGGCAACACTAAGCTGTCCGGTAAAATGATCGTTGAGGTGCTCCATGATTAGCAGCGAGAGCGTCTCGTGATGAAGCCCGGGTATTAGCACTTTTTCGAGTGCATGCGAAAAGGGTCCATGCCCGCTGTCGTGCAATAAGATCGCCAGCTTGGCACCCAGCTCTTCTTCTTCGGTAATGGGCACTCCCTTGCTTTTTAATTCTGCGAGCGCGATCCCCATCAGGTGGTAGGCACCCAGCGAATGATGCAATCTGGAGTGCATGGCCCCAGGGTACACCAGATGTGCAAAAGCCATTTGGTGAATATTGCGCAGCCGCTGATAATAGGGATGCGAGATCAGCTCCAGCACCAGCGGATGATCGATGGTGATGAATCCATATACGGGGTCATTGATGATCTTTCGGACGGAAGCGGGGGTAAACATCATGTTAAAGCCCAAAGAGGGGTCATCAAAAATACAAAGGCTGGCCTTAATAAGCTAAATTTGACCATATGGCACTGGCAAGGATCATATGGGTCGATGACGAGATCGAGAGTCTTCGCTCTCAGCAACTTTTTTTAGAAAACAAAGGCTACCAGGTCGAGACCTTTACCAATGGGTTCGAGGCTATCGATTATGTAAAGGAACACCCTGTCGATGTGGTCTTGATCGACGAGAGCATGCCCGGTATTACCGGCCTCGAAACGCTGGCCAAGATCAAAGAGATCGACCGTTCGCTCCCGGTGGTGTTGATCACCAAGAACGAGACCGAAAACCTGATGGACGATGCCATCGGCTCGCAGATCAGTGATTATCTGATCAAGCCGGTCAACCCTAACCAAGTATGGCTGAGTCTAAAGAAGATCATCGACAACAAACGACTGGTGGCCGAAAAGACCACCTCTGCCTACCAGCAACAATTTCGTCATCTTTTTACCGCACTGAATAGCAATCCCGATCATCGCGAGTGGC
>CAZZLP010000139.1:0-4403 GCA_964654705.1 uncultured Chitinophaga sp. | reverse complement strand
AGGTTCCTGTTGGCAGCACCGTGCTAACATGCAGTGCCACTATCGCTTGCGGAGCGGGATCTTTTAATACCCCTTCTTTGATCAGTAGAGAGGCGCCTCCCGGATTTTTTTCTTCTCCCGGTTGAAAGATCAGTTTGACGGTTCCTTCCCATTGCTCGCGGGTCTCTTGCAAAAGACGAGCAGCTCCCAATAAGCAAGTGGTGTGAACATCATGTCCGCAGGCATGCATGACTCCCTCTTTGGTCGAGCGGTAGGGCAGATCGTTCTCTTCTTGGATCGGCAGGGCGTCCATATCGGCTCTCAGCGCGATTACCTTTTTGCCTGGGTTTTTACCTTCGATAATTCCGATAACGCCAGTGGTGGCCATGGGCTTGGTCGCAATACCCATGGACCGTAATTTCTCTTGTACAAAGGCGGCCGTTTCGAATTCCTGATAGCTTAGTTCGGGATGGGCGTGCAGGTGCCTTCTCCAGGCGATCAATTCGGTCTCCTGCTGAAGGGCCAGTTGCAAAAAGGAGGGTTGCATAAGACAAAATTAAGGGAAGCCGCTTTTGCGAAGGCTTACCAGGCAGGTGGGGTCTCTTCTTCTGCAGAACCCTTCAGCTTTACTTCAATCATGTCATTGACAATAAAAACGCCCTTGGGAAAAAGCAATTCCAATCTTCGCTGGTACAGTTCGGCCTCTTTGCGTTCCTTAAAGTTACCGGCTTTGACACGGTAGTAAGGCGATTGATGAAACAGATAGGCCTTGAGTTCGGGAAAATAGGTATAAACTTTTGTTTTGGCAGCCAGGGCTTCTTCGCGCAAGGTAGTACTGATGACCAGCAGCCGAAATCCTTTGTCTTGGCGGCGAGACTGCCGGCTGGTCTCTTCATTGACCTGGATTTGTTTTTTGATCACCAGGTCAATTCGAGGATCTTTTTGTACGTTGACTCGGTTATGTGGCGAGGGCCTGATAAATAAACTGTCTTGCGACCACAGCGGTTGCCCCAGCGAACAGAAGGTCAGCAAAGGTATCAATAGAAAAATCCTGTTCATGCCACAAAGGTAGTTTACCGAGATGGATGGTGTTAGTACGAGGCTCCCGCGCCGGCGATCTGTTGAATGGGATGCCAGGTGGTCTTTATTTCTTGCAGGTCGGTAATTCGGTAGGGGGTTTGGGCTTGCTGATCGTACCAATCCTGGTCGCTCCAGTGAATGACCCTTTTGAGGTTACCGGTGGCTTTCGTGCGAAGCGCGCTTAGCATAGATAAGTCTTTTGCTGCATAGAGCAGTGCATTTACGTCGCGGTGTTCGGCGATCCACGGCATCAGCTCTGCATGGCTGCCGGTCAGTATATTGACCACACCAGCCGGTACGTCAGCACTGTTAATTACTTCTGCCAAGCTAACGGCACAAAGTGCTTTTGTTTCGTTGGCTATGATGACTATGGTATTCGATCCGGCTAAACAGGGAGCCAACACGCTCACCAATCCCAGCAACGGACTGGCAGGAGCAAAAACTGCCACCACTCCCATGGGCTCGCAGACAGAAAAATTGTAATGGCTGGAGGCTACCGGATTGACCGTGCCAAAAAGCGCTTGGTATTTATCGCACCAACCAGCATAATAAATAAGCCGGTCGATCGCTGCATCGGTCTCTCGAGCCGAGGCACTTTGCGAAGCACCCTGAAGCTGCAATTCGTAGATGAACTGCTCTTTTCTGGCTTCGAGCATTTCGGCAATGCGGTAAAGGATCTGTGCCCGGTTGTTCGCTGCGCGTTGGCTCCAGCTGCCCAGGGCGCCACGCGCCGCAACGATAGCCTCTCTGCCATCTTTGCGAGAGGCCAGACATAGGTTGGCAATCTTTTTTCCCTTGGCATCGAGTGCGTCATAATAACGACCCGACTCCGTTCGAGGAAACTGCCCTCCTATGTAGAGCTTATATGTTTTTAAGACCGAAATTCTGGGGGTAGCCCTTTTCATGATCATACATTAAAAAGTTACGTAAGAAAGTAAACCATGCCAACCGCCCTCTCTACCGTAGCCACTTTCTTTGTAGCCGCCAAAAGGCGAGGTCGGATCAAATAGGTTGTAAGAATTGGCCCAGACCACACCGGCCTTTAATCTTCGGCTCATGTTAAAGATGCGCGAACCCTTGTCGGTCCAAACACCTGCGCTGAGCCCATAGGGCGTATTGTTCGCTTTTTCGATCACTTCGTCTTCGGTTCGGAAGGTGAGTATCGAAAGTACGGGCCCAAAGATCTCTTCTTGCGCCAACCGGCTGCTTTGTGCTACGTTGGTAAAAAGGGTAGGGCGACAAAAGAATCCTTTTTTCGGAAGAAGAGCAGCACTCTCATAGTGCAGGGCCCCTTCTTTCTTACCCAATCGAATGTAGTAGTTGATCTTTTCCAGTTGGGTAGCCGAGTTGATGGCTCCGATATCGGTGTTCTTGTCCATTGGGTCTCCCACCAACAAGGAAGCCATCCGGTCTTTTAGCTTTTGAATAAAAACGCCTGCTATCGGTTCTTGCACATACAATCTGGAGCCCGCGCAACAGACATGTCCCTGGTTAAAGAAGATGCCATTGACCACGCCCTCTACGGCCTGATCGATGGGGGCATCACTAAAAATAATATTAGCTGCTTTTCCGCCCAGTTCGAGCGTGAGTTTTTTCTTGCTTCCCGCTGTTTCTTGCTGAATTTGTTTTCCTACCGCAGTCGATCCCGTAAAAGCGATCTTGTCAACACCGGGGTGACGAACCAATGCTGCCCCCGTTTCGCCGGCCCCCGTAATAATGTTGACCACGCCGGGGGGAAGATCGGCCTCTTCGATAATCGAAGCTAATTTTAAAGTAGTAAGCGAAGTGGTCTCAGCGGGTTTCAACACCACAGTATTGCCTGTGGCCAGTGCGGGAGCGATCTTCCATGCTGCCATCAGCAAGGGGAAGTTCCAGGGGGTAATTTGCGCCGCCACGCCGAGTGGTCTTGCGGTTCTGTTCGGAAATGCGTATTCTAGTTTATCGGCCCAACCGGCATAGTAGAAAAAATGGTTGCAAGCCATGGGAATATCAAAGTCACGGCTTTCGCGGATCGGCTTTCCGCCGTCGAGCGTTTCCATTACACTCAACTCGCGGGCTTGCTCTTGTAGTAACCTGGCGATTCGAAAAATATATTTTCCTCTTTCTTTGGCCTGCATTTTTTTCCAGTACTTATCAAAAGCCTTACGGGCGGCCCCTACGGCCTTGTCTACATCTTGCGTCTCGGCTATGGCCGCCTTATATAATAGTTTCTCTGTGGCGGGGTTGATGCTATTTAGATAGCCACCACTTTTGGGCTTTTGCCATTTGCCATCGATAAACAATTCATATTGCGTTTTTAGCTTCGCTATCGAGGCCGACTCGGGCGCTGGCGAATAGGCCCAGCCGGTACCCGGTCGCAAGGGTTTTATAGCAGGTTTTGCCGAATTTTTTTTCTTGGTTGCCATACGGGATATTAATCTACGCTGAAATAATTAGGGGATTGATAACAGCCTTCTCTTTCTTTGGCGATCTGCATTAGAACATTATTGGCCAGGCTGCTGGCGCCAAAGCGAAACCAATGCGAATGCATCCAGTCGGGGCCCAACGTTTCGTTGAGCATGACCAGATAATGAAGGGCAAGTTTTGCAGTAGAGATGCCACCGGCGGGGTTCATTCCTATCATCTTACCGGTCTTGTAATAATGGTCACGGATGGTCTCGAGCATCACGAGCGTAACGGGTATTGTGGCAGCCGGCTGAATTTTGCCGGTAGATGTTTTTATAAAATCGGCCCCGGCCCCAATGGCCAACTGACTCGCTTTTCTGACCTCGTCCAACGATCCCAGCTCTCCGGTTTCCAGTATTACTTTCAAACGGGCAGTGCCACAGGCTTCTTTGATGGCTGCTATCTCATCAAAGACATACGAATATTCTCCTGCTAAAAATTTACCACGGCTAATGACCATGTCTATCTCATCGGCCCCTTCGTCTACCGCAAAAACGGTTTCGGCCAGTTTAATCGAAAGACTGCTTTGCCCAGAGGGAAAGGCCGTAGCCACCGATGCTACTTTAACGGCAGATCCTTGCAACGCCCTTTTGGCGGTTCTAACATGCGAGGGATAAACACAGACGGCGGCCACCGTAGGCAATCCTTCGATAGCATCATGCAGGTGAAGGGCTTTATAGCATAGCTGCGTTACCTTTCCAACGCTGTCTTTTCCTTCGAGTGTGGTCAGATCGATCATGCTGAGCGTCAGCAACAAGCCCTGCATTTTACTGGAGGCCTTTATGCTGCGCTTGGTAAAGCGGGCAGCCCTCTCTTCTACTCCCGTTTGATCGATGGCGGGGGCCGCCAGCAACGATGGCTTAAAAACAGGGGGCCTGTTTAATTTCATGAGCATCTTT
>CAZZLP010000138.1:0-4423 GCA_964654705.1 uncultured Chitinophaga sp. | reverse complement strand
GCTGGTAAAAAGAAAAGGAGCACCCACACAAACGTCAATTCCATCGGTGGTAAACGAAGCGATCGGTTGTGGATGGATCGTATTGAGCACAATGGTAGTGTCATGAATACATCCGTCACCGGTAGTAGCCGTCAACTTAACGTTATAGGGCCCCAAGTTCACGTATACATGCGAAGGATCGGTGGCGGTAGAGGTATTGACCGTTCCACTTGGCGGATCGCCAAAATCCCATACATAGGCAAGCGTACTTGGCAAGGCATTGGGTACCGTAGACAAATTGGTAAACTGAATGTTCGCATTGGGTAAACAACTAATGGCAGGAAAGCTGAAATTAGGACGAGCCAAGGGTTTTACCACAACAGGAATAATCTTATCCGCACTTACGCAGTTGTTGCTGGTGACCACATTTAGCTTTACATTAAAAGTGCCGAAGGTTCCATAGGTTCTGGTAAGTGCCGCGGCGGTAGTGGTGGTAAATGCTCCGGCCCCATTGGCAAAGTTCCAGATCCACTGCGTCAGGGTCCCTTCGGTAGAGGTAGCAGTAGAAGTAAAGGTAATAGGTTGTCTTTCGCAGAAAGGTAATGTGGTAACGGTAAAGTCAGCGATGGCCCTTTCCCATACTTTGATCGTGCGGGTGGCACTATCCTTACAATTTCCTGTTGCGGAAGTATACAAGTAAGAAATACTGTAGGTACCCGCCCCTACCGCAGCCGGATTAAAGACGCCCGTAGCGGTAACACCGCTTCCGGAAAACACGCCCGACCCCGGCACGTTACCGATCTCGGAAGCTTGTGTTATCTGATAAAGGGGAGCATCAAAACAAATATTGGGAATGGCATTAAACTGTACTTTGGGTGCCGCATTGACCGTAATATTTTGTGTTACCTCGCGCATACATACACCTCCGGAGTAGGCCCTGAACTTTATCCTATAGGTTTTGGTAAGCGGAGACTGAAAATTCGGATAACGATAACTATACACCCTGCCAAAGACGGGGTTGTCGTCAGTGAACATCATGGTGGGAGCTCCCAGAAAATCCCAGAAGATCTCGACCTTGGTAATGTTGCCCGGCACCACCGTAGAGGTGTTGGTTATGCGAACAGAATCGTTGGCGCATAGAGTGGTCGGGTTATTGACCGTAAAGCTGGGAACAGGGAAACTGCCGTTAACGGTAAGCTGCTGGTTGATGGTATCCTTGCATCCCTGGTTGCTGGTCACCATCAGCGATACATTGTAGTTTCCGGTAGCCGTGTAGCTGTGCTGCGGATTTTGTAAGGTAGACGTATTAGGGTTGCCCGGTGGTGTAGCATTGGGGTCACCAAAATTCCATTGCCATGCGGTAATAGTCGAAGGAGAAGCAACAGAGCTGGTGTCGGTAAATTGCGCGTATGTATCGCTAAGACAAACCTCTGGAATAATGTACCCTGCTCTCGGCTTTGGATGAACCACTAAAGAAGGGACCGCATTTACGCTGACACATCCGTTGCTAGTCGTTACCGTCAGGGTGATGCTATAGGTGCCGGCTGCGGCAAAAAAATGTAGGGGGCTTTGAAGTGTAGAAGAATTCAGTGCGCCACTTATAGGATCTCCAAAATTCCATGACCACCCGGTGATCGTTCCCGCGTTGGCGACAGACTGGCTGGTAAAGCTAATCGTTCCCGCCTGACAAACTGGTGAACTAGTCGTGTAGGCAGCTTGCGGTAGCGGCCATACTGTAACGGCAGCAGTTCCTGTTTGCGGTTGTGAACAAGTTGTGGCAGATCCATCGGTCACACTCAATAAGGTGTACGTAAATGTGCCTGCTGTGCTGGTGGGCACTGGAACCGTGGCAGTGTTTCCGCTCGTGGTAGTTACACTTAGCGTGCCGCCGCCATTGATCGAATAAAAGAATGTATAGGGAGCCGAAGTGCCGGCACCGGTAAAAGTAATCAATGGCTCTGTGGCATTAAGGCATACGCTGGTGTTACCGCTAATGGTGGCGGTGGGTAGATTGTTAACATTGATGGTTACAGAACCCGTAGGAGATCCGCTGCAAACGGTATTATTGACATCGACCACCCCGGTCAGATTATACACAAAAGAGCCAACAGTACCAGTGGGAACCTGCAGCGTAACCGTATTAGTAGCGGTGCTTGTAGAGATCGTTTGCGCCGCTCCCCCATTAATATTATAAGTGAATGTATAAGGAGGATTACCGTCTCCTCCGGTAAAGGTGATGCTGGGAGGAGGCGCGTTTTTGCACACATCAATACTTCCTGCAATTTGCGCCGTAGGATTGGTGTTGATCGTAACCGTAACGGTGGCTGTTTGGCTTTGACCGCACTGACCTGTTCCCGACTCGGCCACACTCAACAAATTGTACTGAAAAATTCCAAGGGCGTTGGTGGGGGCAGTAATAGTAATAGAATTGGTATTGCTTAGCGTGGTGGCCGTAAGAGTAGCACCCCCATTTATGTTGTAGCTAAATGTATAGGGTGAAGTGCCGAGTGAACCGGAAAAAGTCAGCACCGGTTCAGGTGCGTTGATACAAGTTGTGGCAGTTCCTGATAAAGTACCAATAGGAAGCGGACTGATCGTAATTGATTTTACGGCCGTATCCGATCGGCAACCAATGTCGGTAATTAGGGAGTAGGTGGCACTGTAAGTGCCCGGTACCGCATACGTGTACGTTGGATTTTGCAACGTACTGGTGCCATTATCGCCAAAATTCCAGCTAACACTAGTAATAGGACGTACTCCGGTATTAGAGGTATTGGTAAACTGTGTTGGGCTGCCCACGCAAGTACCCGAAAAAGTAAAGTTGGCCAAGGGTCTAGGCAAAACCTCGAGGTCAAAATTAATTTCTTGCTCACCCCCGCATCCATCCGGTGTGGGGTTGGTAGCCAAAACCTTTATCGGGTAAATACCCGTGTTAGCTATGCTATACTGGGTGGGTAGACGGTATACATACAATAGGCGACCGTTTACGACCGTTGTGGTAGTGGGAGTTGGACTCGTAAGCGAAACATTCGCCAATCCCTGTCCGTTAAGTGAGGTGCCAAAATCCCAAGTGATCGTCGTAGGCTGGTACGGAAAGGTCATGGAAAAATAAAAAGGCGAGGCCACACAAGTGGTGGGCACATTGACAGAAGCGTTAGGGTTGTCTATCGATAAGAACTGATACAGATCTTTTACATTAGCACCGGCCGAGTAACCATATGATTCTGCGTTGGCATAGCCATAAGCCATGGCAATAAAACCTGAGTCAGAAGAAAGCGTATGATACCCTTGAGAGACATTTGACAAATAAGCGTAAGAGTAGGTATTGTTTTGTGGATGAACTACCCATGAAGCCGCAGGAATTGGGTTGCCATCTAGTCTAAACGAAGAGATACCTGTTCCGGCATTGGGTATTACCAGATGAATATGATGTTGTCTGTTCTGTGTGGCCACCAGATTAGAACTAACCAGCGTAACTTTTGATATGGTCTGCTCTACAGGGTTCAAAACAATCATATCCGGGTCGTACGGAGAGGGATTACCGGAGCATCCCTGTGTGGTAAAGTACTGTGATAAGGAAATCGGCTGATCGGCCGTTACACGGTTGGGGACTGTGCCTGAAAACTCGTAATATGTGTTGTTGACAAAAGAAGCTGCAGGAATTAGTGTACCATTTACGTAAACATTGGTAGCGGGATCTCTTTTGATAACACGGTAAAAATTAGCGGGCCGGCTAAAACTGGGCACCGTCAGGTAATCTTTACCCCAAGAAGCGGTAGGATAAAGCTGTTGGTAGAGATTATCAGAGGAGGAGTTGCTACCACAATTGGCACCGATCCTGATCTTGCCCGCACCGGAAAAAACGGCAATACGTTTACAGGCCGAAGTACCTGTGGCGACCGACCTGATCTTTGACCCGGTCAGATCGACCCCGGTAAACAAGCCCGAAGTCGGCACACTACTGACGGTGCCAAGTACCTGAAAAATCTGTCCTCGGTTCAATGTAACGGTATTGACCGAACCTGCCGTCCATCCATTGGTGGTTGCAGCAGATGGAGTAATCTCTACGGTAGTATTATCCTCGACGGCTATAATGGTAAAGTAAGAGTTGGCATTGTTCTCGTTAGAGAGTTGTGTGTAGTTCATGGAGTAATACTCGTTACCCAAAACATTAGTAGGCAAGCAAAGGGTAGCACCGCTAACGGCACTTTGAGTAATATAAGAGTAAACCACGACCGGCCTTTCTGCCGTAACGCGAATAGCCCTATTGCTAAAAAGCCCGGAGCTGGTAACGAAATAGGTGTTCGGAACAACGCAGGTTACTACCTGCCCTACCGCTATGTTTCCAGTTTGTATGGGAGGTCCTGCCGCCCCAAATGCCTCTACAGTATAAGTAGTGTTAACATCAGAAGTAATATAAAGTGTCATTGAAACACCAGAGCCG
>CAZZLP010000137.1:0-4429 GCA_964654705.1 uncultured Chitinophaga sp. | reverse complement strand
CCGCGCGGCACCAGCACCTTGGCGAGCTTGGGGCCCGCGGCGCGCTGGGCCGCCATGGCGGCGGCGACGACCGCGTGGTCGCACGGCCGCACCCCCACGGGGATGGGCACCGTCTTGTGGTCCGTCCACGGCGAGTCGGCCGCGTACCACCGGCGCACCCGGGGGTTGACGTGCAGCGCGTCCCGGGCGCGGTCGCTGGGCGCGGCGAGCGTGACGAGCACGATGTCGTCGTCGACGAACGGCAGCACGGTGTCCACGAACGCGTCCAACCCCGGGTCGTGGTCCACGAACACCACGTCGCCCCCGGCGACGCCGGACCAGAAGGCGGCGCACACGAAGCGCGGCGCGGCGGCCATGCGCTCCGGGCCGACTTGAATGTCAGAATTTGGACACGTACGGCGTCGTCATCCACTCTTGGGTCACATCGGCGAGAGTCGTGCACGACAACGCGGTGTTGGACGAGTACGGCATGCCGACGAGGGCGCCCGGCTGGCCGCTGCCTTGTCCGGGAACACACGTCAAGCCGCTCCACGTGCCGCCCGGCGACGGCACGAGACGCATGCGGCGGGTGGTCGTCTGGATTTCAAGCACGGGGTCCACTGCGAGCATGGCTGTCACTTGCGGGTTGTGCGGCGCGCAGTACACCGTGCCGTCGGGGCCCACGCACCCACCGGACCATTTGGTCGCCAGCCACTTGGTTGCCAGGTACGCCTCCAGACCGGCAAGGGCGGCGGCGTCCAGGGGGCCGTCGAACAGCGCCAGCTCCCGCACCGACATACTGGCGAACGGCGCGGACCCCAGGGGAACGGGGGCCGCGACGTGGGTCGTGACCGCGGTCTTTGTCGACGGCATGCCGACGGCGTTGGCGACGCCCGCCGTGTTCATCGTGCCATTGATCACCAACGTCCACGAGCACTGCCCGTCCGCCGACACGCTCATGGACGCGACGACACGGGTCCACGCACCCGCCTGCACCCCGGTGGATGCGGTGGCAGACGCTGTCGTCCCGTCGTCCCTCGCGTACTCGACCGTGACAATCCCACCCGCGGACACTCTGGCGCGCACCTGGAAGCCCTGGAACGCGATGACCAAGATGCGCTGGTCACTCAACAACGCGTCAAAACGCACCATCGCCGCCAACGCAATCCCCCCGCCCGGCGCCAAAGCCGTCCACGTTTGGTTGGGCACGACGAGGTGTGCGCCCGCCGAGGCGCTCTGACCCGGGAACGCCGCATGCGGCAGCGCCGGCAACGCGGAGTCGATGGTCACGCTCAGGCCGGTGGTCCCGACGGGTGTAACGCCCCAGCCTGCCTGGATGGACAGCACGTCGCCGGCGGCGTCCAGCAGGTCTGACGCGTCGAGCAGCGTCGCGGGCGTCGGGACCGCGAGCGCCGCCAGCTTGACCCTGGTGACGCGCGGGACGGGCCCCGGGGTCACGGACAGCGCGTACGTCGACGCGTGGGGCACCATGAGCACGGACCCGTCCGCTTCGGTGACGGCGCCGGAAAACGCGGAGGCGTTGGCTGGCAGCACGTTGCTGGTCAGCGCAGACAGGTTGGTGGCGGGGTCGATCACCAGAATCTGACGGGCGTCGTGCGGCGCGCAGTAAAACCGGCCGTCCCTGGCCAGGGCGCCACCGCACCACTTTTGCGTGGCGGTGACGGGGTACGTGTTGGCCGTGAGATGCGTCAGCCTCATCGTCGCCGTGTCGAACACGGAGACGGTATTGGACCCCGCGGGGACCATGTACACGTTGCTCGTCTGCGCGGGGGTCACCAGGCCGCCGGCCCACTTGCGCCCCGATGGCAACGCCGTCGTGACCAGGTTGGCGACGGTGGGCACGCGTGTCCACTTGGCACTCAGGTACGCTTCGAACGCGCCGATCTCGGTGTTTGTCAGCGCGCGGTCGAACCACGCCGCCTCGTGCATCGTCGCGTCCAGGTACACGTAGTTGGCACCTTGGTACGCATACTTGCCGAGTAGCGTGGACAGCGTGGCGTAGGCGCTCGCGCCGGCAATCGTTCTGGTGGCCGTGGCCTCCTGGCCGTTGACCCGCAGCGTGAGTTCAAAGTTGGGCGGCGTGGACCTGATCCTCACCACCACGGTTTGCGTTGCACCTCGCGTGTACGGCAACGCGACAGTTGTGCCTGCGGCGGTGTCGTTTACCCAGAAGATGTATCCTCCATACGGCCCACCCGGCACAAATTGTAGCCAGTGCAACATGATCAGATGAATGCCTCCAGATTCCAGCAGGACACGGTCGTTGCCCCACAAGTCGTCGGGCGGCACCGTCAGGCGGCACGCAAACGTGAACCCGCGGTTGAGAAGGTCCCACGTCTTGGGGCCCAGGTCCAGGAACGCACCCTGTGCGGTGTCGTACGTACCGGAGACCAGCGGCGTGCGAGGGAAAACGAAGCCGGGCAGCGTGGCGCTGTACGTGGGGTACAAAGCCCTTGGCGCGGTGCCTTGCAGCGTCACCGCCCGGCCGTTGATGACGGTGACCGCGGACCCGGTCGGCGTGCTGGTGTCGTACGCGGACGCGTCGAGGCGCGCAAACGCGTCGACGAGCAGCTCGCCGGCGCGCAAGGCTCCCGGCAACCCGGCGGTCTGGATCACGCCGACACCGCGCGTCTCCGCGTGCGGCACGAGCACCACAAACCTGCCGTCGGGAGTCAGCGCGCCGCCGCGCCACGCGTCCGCGGGCCCGGTCGCCAGTCGGCTCTCGCAGGCGTCGATGGCGTACCCGACGCCCGAGGTCGAGAAGAAGGCGAGGTTGGCCGTGTTGCCGGAAGGCAAAGCCGCGGCGGCCAGCACCTGCGGTACGTACGTCCCGCCCCATGCCTGGTACGCGTTGGCCCACTGCCGCGGGCGCGTGGCCACGACGCCCGCGTACGGCGACCGCTCGATGACCCTCCTGGCCAGGAACGTCGAGATCAGCGCGCCGCCCACCGCCGTGTTCCCGCTCACGTGCAGGTGCCGCGAGGGGGACGGGCAGTTGATGCCGACACAGCCGCTGCCGGCCGCGACGCGGCCGAAGCCACGCACGCTGAGCACGTCGGGGTAGTCGGCTTGCGCGACGTTGTCGGGGTCCACGTCGTCCAGCATGCGGGGGTGCGCGACTCGGAGCAGCTTGGTGGCTCGGGCCGGGCACGCGAACACGCCGTACCTGCCCACGGCCGCCATGCCGGCGTACGCGTCGGTGGCGCCGGTCGCTAACCCCTGGACCGCCATCTCCGCCGTCGTGTCCGTCGACGGGTCGACGACCAGCACCGTGGCGGCAGACGACGGGGCGCAGTACACCTTGCCGTCGGCGCCCACCGCGGCACCGCTCCACTTTGTGGACCCCGCATACACCGACCCCACGAGCGCCGCCGCGCGGGTGCGGGTGTCCAGCACGGCCACGCGGGTCGCGGAGCACGGCACGAAGTACACCTTGGCGCCGACGGCCACGCACCCGCAGTACTTGTCGGATCCGGTCACCTCCGCCGGCAGCGCCACCGCCGTCCACGCCCCCGACGCCAGGTCCACCGCCAGGATGGAGGCCGCGTTGGCGGGCGCGCAGTACATGACGCCGTCGACGACGCACGCGCCGCGCCACGCGTTGGACACAGGTGCGGTGTCGACGCCAAACGGGGTCGCCACGGCGGTCCGGGTGTCGAACCTCAGCACGCCCGCGGCGCCGTCGTTGGGCACGAAGAACACGGCGTCTGCGTGCGCCGCGCCGCCCACCCACCTGGCGGCGGCGCCGAACGGGGTGCCGATGGACACGGTGCGTGCTCTGACGGCGTCGGGCTCGATGACCAGCACCGACGTCGATCCGTGCGGCGCGCCGTACACGTTGCCGTCAGACCCCAACGCGCCGCCCATCCATTTGCGGGAGGTCTGGTTGGCGGCGACGCCGTCGATGGCGATGGTGAAGGGCATTTGGGAGTGCGAGTCGATGGCGAACACAAACGGCGACGCGCACGGCACGCAGTACACCATGTTGGTGTGCCCGGTCACGGCGCCAAACCAATTGGTGTCGTTGGCGGGGATGAGGCCCCAGGACGACCGCGCCGGGTCGGTCGGTGAGCTGTAGAACACCTGGTCGCACACGCGGGCGACGTACGGCGCCGAGTTCGCGGTCGGCGCGGGCCCCAGGGCCAGGCCGCCGTAGCGTGGCGCGACGAGCCGGTTTCCAACGACGCCGTACAGCTCGGAGTCGTGATCCGATTTGGTCAGCGCGGCCGCGCGCACCACGTCCGTGACCGCCGCGTTGCCCAGCACGCTCAGCGCCTCGCCGGGTTTGGACGTGTTGATGCCCACGTCCTGGGCGCCCCCCACCACCAGGGTGTTGGGCGAGCGGTCCGTGCCCAGTCGCGGGCCGTTGACGGGGACCGCGGCAATATCGTCGACGGTCACGGTGCTCACCAGCTGGAACGGCGTGGGC
>CAZZLP010000136.1:0-4435 GCA_964654705.1 uncultured Chitinophaga sp. | reverse complement strand
CGCCGGGTTGGGTGAGCATGACTGCTTTATAGGCGTGCAAAATTACAAAAAAAACAGCCCTTTGGAATATTTTTTTAAAAGTGGCGAAAAAGGCCTAGAATTTCAGGTGTCGAACGGTTACCCCGCCGTTGATAAGCTGTTTGAGCGAGTCGATCCCGATCTTGAGGTGATTTTCGACGTATTGGGCGGTTACCGCCTTGTCGCTTTCTTCGGTCTTTACCCCTTCGGGGATCATGGGTTGGTCGCTGACCAGTAGGAGTGCCCCCGTGGGGATCTTGTTGTAGAATCCTACCGTAAAGATGGTCGCGGTCTCCATGTCGATCGCATAGGCCCTGATCTTTTGCAGGTATTCCTTGAATGGTTCGTCGTGTTCCCACACCCTGCGGTTGGTGGTATAGACGGTGCCGGTCCAGTAATCTACCTCGTATTCGCGAATGGTGGTAGAGACGGCCTTTTGCAGGGCAAAGGCGGGTAATGCCGGTACTTCGGACGGAAAATAGTCGTTGGAGGTTCCCTCACCGCGAATGGCAGCGATGGGTAGAATTAGATCGCCCAGTTTATTTCTTTTTTTAAGTCCGCCGCATTTGCCCAAGAAAAGTACCGCCTTGGGGTCAATGGCTGTAATAAGGTCCATGATAGTGGCCGCGGTGGGGCTGCCCATGCCAAAGTTGATGATGGTGATGTCTCCGGCGGTGGCACACTGCATGGGTCTGTCCAAGCCCATTACGTCGACCTGATTCCAAGAGGCAAAGAGTTTTACGTAGTTACTAAAGTTGGTAAGCAACACGTACTTGCCAAACTGTTCTAACCGGGCCCCGGTATAACGAGGAAGCCAGTTATGGACGATCTCTTCTTTAGACTTCATTGCTCAAATTTAATCAATTAGATTTGAACCATGATCGAACTGCACTATCCCGATGCAGCTCCCAAGACCAGAGACCACTCCGGCAACAAGGAGGTGTTCGATCCGGTGCGCAAGCGTTGGATACAGCTAACTCCGGAGGAGTGGGTTCGCCAGCAGTTCATTCAACTATTGGCATTAACGCACGGGTATCCTCTTTCGTTGATGGCGGCAGAGCAGTCCTTTTCGCTGGGAAGTTTGCAAAAAAGATTCGACCTGCTGGTCTTTGACCGGTCACACAAGCCCCTGATGATGATCGAGTGTAAGGCGCCCGCTATCACACTCGACGAGAGTGTACTGTCGCAATTGCTTCGCTACAACATAAGTATTCCGGTTCGTTATCTGCTTATTACCAACGGACCCCATTGTCTGGGTTGGGAAAGGGATGGAAAGACCATCTTACCGCTTGAAAAAATTCCTGATTTTACGGGGTAAACCACTGGCATCAGAGAAGGTCTCCGGCTATTTTGGCGGTACAAACCTTTTCTATGCAAAAATCAATTCTATTGGCCGGGTGTTGCCTGCTGCTGTGGGCATGCCAAAAGTCGTTAGTCAGAACCCCGCTCGCCTCGCCGCCCGAAAAGCTGATGCCCGATGACTCTATCGCTTATTTTATTGCCCAACAGATCAAAGAGACCGGTCAGTTCGAATGGAAGGCCGCTTCGGACCGAATGCTGTGGAGCGCATTGGTACGCGCCGATCATATCGTATCGCTGGGCTATCATGTAAAAGGAGAGGTCCGTTCGTCCGGCTACCAACTGCAACGACAAGAAGTACGCGATCGATTGCTCGAACAGATCTATGCGATCGAGAAAAAAAACTCGGCTTCTGTCAGCCGGGAAACGCTGGAGCTGTGGCACGAAGCGTTCTTGCCGGTCATTGATCTGCGGATCACATCGTACGAGACCATGGTGATGCTTCGTTATTCTCCGTTGGTCCGCTACCTTGAACCGATGGAATACGAGACGCACCTTTTCCAAGAAAATACACAGCGGCAAAGCGGCTGTGCGCCCAATTGGCCGGACCGAACGCTGGTGGCCGGTGTCGATTACGGCGTGGTGAGTCCTTTTGCAAAAGCGTCTTGGAATTATCCGCATCATGGGGTTTTGGATGCCTGGCGTTCCGTATCGGGAGCGGGAATTACCGTTTTTTTGATCGATACTGGAATCAGTTACGAACAAGAAAATCTGGGATCACAATTCAACCAGGGTTTTTCTCAGAAGAGAAGACTCGAAAGAATGGTCACCCTGCCCCGAAAACAATTATTCGGATTTATCAATGTGGGGCCTCCCGAAACACCCGAGGATGGATGTGGTCATGGAACGGCTATGGCCGGTGTTATCGCGGCACCCCGAGGAACCGATGGCAATGTGGCAGGAGTAGCGTATAACGTAAATCTTATCTCTTGCAGGGCCTCAGAGGATGTCTTTATTGATGCGGCCCGAGAAGTGCGGGGGGTCAGTGATGCTTTTGTACAAGCGGCCAACCGCACGGACGTAAAGATCATCAGCATGAGCATGGGTCGCATTACCGTCAGCTCACAGTTGCGCGACGCTATCTTGTATGCGCATGCAAAAGGTAAAATGATCTTTTGTGCGGCTGGCACCTCTATGCCCTTTACGGCCGGATGGGCAGGCGTGATCTTTCCGGCCTCTATGAGCGAAGTGCAGGCCGTTACCGGTATACGGCAAGGCAGTCCGATAGAAGCTTGCGTGGAATGTCACAGCGGTTCCGAAGTAGATTTTGTGGTGGTCATGGAACGCGCTGCAGATAAAAAGCACCCGCTTACCGTATCCGATAGCGGAGATATGCCCTCTACCATTGGAGGTTCATCAGTGGCTACGGCCACCATGGCGGGTATGGCAGCTCTGGTGTGGAGTCGATACCCCTGGTGGAACGCTGCTGAGTTGCTTCAAAAATTGCAATTGCACAGTAGTTATTTTCCTAACCGTCATGCCCGGTGGGGTTGGGGCGCTCTTCAGCCGGCGCAGGCTGTCAATTGATCGTTACCTGAGCGTAGGGGTAAGGTCAAATAAAAAAGCTGTCTCTGTAAAGAGACAGCTTTGCATAGGTTCGGTCAATCGTTTATGGGAATATGCCCAGCTCGGCATAGATGGTAGCTACTTTATTGATGGCTACCACATAGGCTGCGGTGCGCATATCTGGGATCGATGGATTTTCTTTCCAAGTATTCATGATCTCGTGGGTGGCCGTGATCATGGTCTCTTCGAGCCCGCTGTAAACCAGGTCTACTTCGTCCGGTCCGTGCTTGATCAGCTCTCGGGCTTTTACATCGGCAGATTTTCCGCTGAGTTGCTCTATCTGATTCAGGATCGTAGTGTTCACATTTTCAGTGAAGCGTTTTTCCATTCTGCCGTAACGAACGTGGCTCAGGTTTTTAAGCCATTCAAAATAAGAAACGGTTACACCTCCTGCATTCAGATACATATCGGGGATCACGATCACCCCTTTTTTCGCAAAGATCTCATCGGCTTCAGGTGTAAGCGGACCATTGGCGCCTTCTCCGATAATCTTAGCTTTAATACGGGGCGCATTATCCCCGTCAATGACATTTTCGAGGGCGGCGGGAATCAGGATATCGCAATCGGCCTCTAGGGCATCGAACGATTTGTTGACATTGGTAGCTCCGGGATAATTAAGAATAGAGCCCGTCTTTTTGCGATGTTGAAAGACCGCATCCACATCGAGGCCCTGCTCGCTTAAAATGGCCCCTTCGTATTCGGCGAGACCCACGATCTTGGCACCGGCTTTTTCAAAGAAACGAGCTGCCCAGTAGCCTACGTTGCCCAGTCCTTGCACGATCACCCTTTTATTTTCGATGCCTACGGGCAGACCGAGTTTATTCATTAGCTCGGGTATGTTGCACACTTCGCGGGTACCATAAAATACGCCTAGCCCGGTGGCTTCGCGTCTTCCGCGGACACCGCCTTGCGTGATGGGCTTACCGGTAACGCAGCCGGCCGCGTCTACTTCGCCGGGGCGCATTGACACATAGGTATCCAATATCCATGACATTTCTCTTTCTCCCGTTCCGTAATCGGGGGCCGGTACATCGGTGCCCGGTCCTATGAAATTCTTTTTGATCAGCTCAGAAGTGTATCGACGGGTAATGCGCTCCAGTTCGCTAACGGAGTATTTTTTAGGATCGATCTTGATACCGCCTTTACCGCCTCCGAAAGGAACGTTCACAATGGTGCACTTGTAGGTCATGAGCGCCGCCAGCGCCATCACTTCGTCTTGATTAACTTCGGCCGCAAAGCGGATACCGCCTTTGCAGGGAGTCTTATGATGGGAATGCTGTACGCGGTAGGCCTCAATGACCTCGATGGTTCCGTTATCTCTTTTGATCGGAAAGCGAAGTTGCAACACGGAATTGCACTGGCGGATCTGGTTTAGCAATCCGCTGTCCCATTTGGTGAATTTTGCGGCTTTGTCAAAGCTTTTTTCTACGGCTCCAAAAAAACTGTACTGTTTGTCTGACATGGTTCAAGGTTTAAGCATTAGCAATCGTTT
>CAZZLP010000135.1:0-4445 GCA_964654705.1 uncultured Chitinophaga sp. | reverse complement strand
AATGCCCACCGCCCTCTCTGACCAACGGCAAACCCTGGACCGGTTGCTTAAGGTGGGCTCTAAAACGGCCTTCGGAAAGTCGGTATTTTTAAAGGATGTAAATGATTATCAATCTTTTAAACAGTCTGTCCCTATCCAGGACTACGAGCAGTTCAAGGGTTGGATAGCCCAGATCAAAGAGGGTAAACACAATGTTCTTTGGAGGGGCCGCCCCTTGTACTTTGCCAAAACTTCCGGTACCACCAGCGGGGTCAAGTACATCCCCATTACCCGCGATTCCATACCCAACCATATCAACACGGCCCGCAATGCACTGCTCTGCTATATGGCCGAAACGGGCAATACGCGGTTTGCCGACGGCAAGCTTATTTTTCTTTCCGGCTCTCCCGAGCTGGAACGTGTGGGCGATATCCCCACCGGCAGGCTAAGCGGCATCGTTAACCACCATGTGCCTCGGTACCTGCGTGCCAACCAGCTGCCCTCTTACGAAACCAATTGTATCGAAGACTGGGAAGCTAAGTTGTCACGAATAGTCGATGAGACCATTGCACAGCGAATGACATTGATTAGCGGGATTCCGCCATGGATGCAAATGTATTTTGATGCGTTGATCGAGCGCAGCGGAAAAAAAGTAGGGGAGCTCTTTCCCGATTTTAGTGTCATGGTACAAGGAGGCGTCAACTTCGAACCCTATCGCACGCGTTTGTTCGAGAGCATTGGACGCAAGGTCGATACTATCGAACTGTTTCCGGCCTCCGAGGGATTTTTTGCCTTTCAGGATTCACAAAACAGCGAAGGGATGTGGCTAAACACCAATAGCGGCATCTTCTTTGAGTTTATTCCGGCCGATCAGGTGGGTAAAAAAGATCCGCAGCGGCTTTCGTTGGCCGAGGTAACGGTGGGGCAGCAATATGCCCTCATCATCAACAGCAATGCCGGTCTTTGGGGCTATGATATCGGAGACATGGTTCGTTTTGTATCGGTAGATCCGTACCGGTTGGTGGTTACCGGAAGAACCAAACATTTTATCTCTGCCTTTGGCGAGCACGTGATCGGAGAGGAGGTGGAGTATTGTATTAGAGAGGCAGCCTTGCAATTGGGGGTAGGGGTCACCGAATTTACCGTAGCTCCGTTCGTGAGCACCGATAATGCCAAATCGTACCACGAGTGGTTCATTGAGTTTGACCGGTTACCGCAAGACATGCCAATGCTGGCCGAACGCATCAATGAATTGCTTTGTCAAAAAAATGTTTATTACAACGACCTCATCAGCGGCAATATTCTGGCTCCTTTACAAATTAGAGTGGTAAGAAAGGGTGGATTTATCGATTACATGCGCTCGGTAGGTAAACTGGGCGGTCAGAACAAAGTGCCACGGTTAAGTAACGACAGAAAGCTTGCCGATGCCTTAACTTCGTTCGTTGATACCCATTAACCCTTTTTTTACATGAGTCATTCTTCCGCCGTCAAAAGGATCGCCTTGTTCGGATCGACCGGATCGATCGGTACGCAGGCCCTCGAGGTGATCGCTGCTCACCCCGATCTTTTTTGTGTAGAGGTTCTTACAGCGCAAAGCAACGACGAGTTATTGATTGCACAGGCCCTTCGCTTTCTGCCCAACATGGTGGTGATCGGGGACCCTAAAAAATACGCCCGCGTTAAAGAAGCCTTGCAGTCTACCGCTGTAAAGGTATTTGCCGGAGAAAAAGCGTTAGAAGAAGTGGCCTCTTTGGATAGCTACGATCTAATGCTCGCCGCTATAGTGGGGTATGCCGGATTAAAACCAACGCTCTGTGCCCTTCGGCAGGGAAAGGCCGTTGCGCTCGCCAATAAAGAAACATTGGTGGTGGCGGGCGATATCGTTATGCGAACGGCAGTAGAGAATCGGGTTCCCGTTATTCCGGTAGACTCGGAGCACTCGGCCATCTTTCAATGTCTGGTGGGGGAAACACGGAACAAGATCGAAAAGGTCATCCTGACGGCCTCCGGTGGTCCTTTCTTAGGAAGAAAGACCAATTACCTGGTCAACGTTAAAAGAGAGCATGCCTTGCAGCATCCTAATTGGACCATGGGTGCCAAGATCACGATCGACTCTGCCACGCTCATGAACAAGGGACTCGAGATGATCGAGGCTAAATGGCTTTTTAACCTGCGTGCCCATCAAATACAAGTGGTGGTTCATCCGCAAAGTATCATTCATAGCATGGTGCAGTTCGAAGATGGCAGCATCAAGGCGCAAATGGGACTTCCTGACATGAAGCTCCCGATCCAGTATGCCATGGCATTTCCGCAGCGTATCAAAAGTGATTTTCCCCGCTACGATTTTCGGTCTGTTAAAAATTTGAGTTTCGAAGAGCCCGATGTTAAAACTTTCCGAAATTTAGCGCTGGCCCAAGAAGCGCTCGAGAAGGGCGGCAACCTGGCCTGCATTATGAACGCCGCCAATGAAATTGTGGTCTATGCCTTCTTAAAGAATCGGATCAATTTTCTGGAAATGACCGAGATCATCGAGCGCACCATGCACGCAGTTCCCTTTATTGCGCAGCCAACGCTCGAGGATTATTTTGAGAGCGATGCAGCGGCTCGTACCTTTGCAGCCGATCAGATTAACCTGTAGCATCTGTTCAGGCGGCCGGGTCTTCTGCTCAACCTATTTTTCTATGATCGTACTCGCTGTCAATTGGTCTTCGGTGGGGCTTCAGGTAGCCCAGCTACTGCTGTCACTTTCTATCCTAGTGATCTTGCATGAGTTCGGACATTTTATAACGGCACGTTGGTTCAAATGTCGGGTAGAGAAGTTCTACCTGTTTTTTGACCCCTGGTTTTCTTTATTCAAGAAGAAGCGAGGCGAAACCGAGTATGGTATCGGATGGTTACCCTTGGGCGGTTACGTAAAGATCGCCGGTATGATCGATGAGAGCCTCGACAAAGAGACACTGCGGCAGCCGGCGCAGCCTTGGGAGTTTCGAAGTAAACCCGCCTGGCAACGGTTGATCATTATGATCGGCGGGGTAGTGATGAACGTACTGGTCGCTTTCGTGATCTATTCATTTATATTGATGATATGGGGCGATAAGAAAATTCCTACCGCCTCCATGAAATACGGGGTACACGTGGTCGACAGTACCTTGTATAAGATGGGAATTCGCAATGGCGACCGGATCCTTTCCATAGACGGAGAGCCTGTAGTCGATTTTGAAAAACTGCGCAGAAAACTGATTTTGGGTCAGCAGGTACAACTGCAACGGGATGGTCAAACGCTTTCCATTACTATGGATAAAGACCTGATCGGTCAGTTGGTAGAGAACCGCGATCGCTCCTCGCGTGGTTTTCTCGAGGTACGCCGACCGGCCATTGCTTTTTTGGTGCCTGATACCACACCAGCTTATCGCGCCGGACTTCGCAAAGATGATCGGATCATTGCCGTCGACAGTGTCGGATTTTCTTTTTACGACGAATTGCAAGAAAAACTATCGGCCAGTAAAGGTCGTACGGTGTCACTGACCATTACCAGAGACGGACAGCAACAAGACCTTTCTGTTCCGGTTAACGAAGAGGGTAAGATAGGGTTTCTGGCCTATGGGTACAGTTACCAGCAAATGGACAGTTTAGGCTGGTTACAGCTTAACGTAACACGATACGGATTTTTGACAGCACTGCCGGCCGGTGTGGCAAAAGCCGGTCAGGAGTTGCAAGATTATATCGATCAATTCAAGAAGATACTGGATCCCGATACCGGAGCTTATAAGGGGGTAGGAGGATTCAAGGCCATGGGTTCTATTTTTTCCGGTGCCGGCTGGGACTGGGAATCTTTTTGGCGCATCACCGCATTTCTTTCGATCGTGTTGGCCTTTATGAACCTGTTGCCCATTCCCGCTCTCGACGGAGGGCACGTCATGTTCACGCTCTATGAAATTATTACCAAAAGAAAACCCAGTGATAAGTTCTTAGAATATGCCCAAGTGGTGGGTATGGTCATCTTGTTGGGTCTTATGCTCTATGCCAATGCGAATGATTGGCTGGGCTGGGGCCGTTAGTTTTTTGGGGGCGTTTGGTTTTGACAGCATCGTTCTTTGAAAGTGTAAGCATGTACTGCGTTGCGTAATTAGCAGTTTAATCTGAATACGAAAACTCAACTGGCAATACTCAGTATGCCATGGCTGCCTAATCAGTGATCAGGTAGTCATTTGGGCCGCCGGGCCGGTCGATCTGTTACCAAGCCCCGCCGCCGACTCAAACCCAAAACAGGTTGCGGTAAACAGGCCTTGTAAAAAAGGCAGTCTGCGCTGTTTACCTAAGCTAATCGCAGCTACGAAGCAAGTTGGTACGTCCGGTTCCTGCCTGCTTTCGACAATCGATGCCGGAATAAACATGTAGAAAGCTTTTGACGAATATGTTTGGACACCGGTTCGACTCCGGTCGCCTCCACTTTTTTTATTTTATAT
>CAZZLP010000134.1:0-4467 GCA_964654705.1 uncultured Chitinophaga sp. | reverse complement strand
ACAGCAAAACCAAGGCCGAAGCGAAAAGAAATAACAAGCGGCCCCTCCTAGTACAAAATAGGCAATGGCTGTATAATAGGTATAGTTATTGCTAAAAAAAGAGGAGTAAAAATATTCGCCTCGTAAGGGGAGCGAGATATTAAAAACCTGCTGATGCACCAACAAGAGGCCAACTCCAACCAAAAAGAGTAAGAGGTAAAGAAGCCAAGAAGATCTTTTTGTTGCCATGATGAAAAGATAAGCCCTTAACCGCAAAGAAATGATGACGATGATCGGCGATGCCTTTTTTATGGACGATCTAGCGCCCTTACTTTTTATTTAAAGAAGAGGGTTCGATCCGGGTAGGGGTTTCGCTGCCCGCGACAATTCCTTTTGAGCTTAGTGCTATGGCTTTTATTATTTCGTTCATGTTTTTGAGGTCGAGTGTTTCTACGTGATCGCTAGCCTTATGATAATTGGGTTCGTTATCCATCTTAGAAGTGGAAATCGTATGAGCCGGAACACCCAGTCTGGCCAGTGTAGCATTGTCGGAGCGGTACAACAACTGTTGCGTCGGGTAAGGATCGGGATAAAAGGTAAATGAGGTCTGTGAAAGATTCTTTTGCAAGAGCTCTCCCATATTCGTTTTTTCATATCCTGTAATAAAAGCCGAATTTCTTCCCCATTTGCTTTCTGTTCCGATCATTTCAATATTGAACATGGCCATTACTCGTTCGGGGGCAATGTTCTTAGAAAAATAGGTGGCGCCAAAGCCTCCCATTTCTTCGGCATTGAAAGCCGCGAAGAGAATCGTTCTTTCATTATTATTAATTTTTTTGAAGTACTTGGCCAGCATGATGATCGCTGTTACCCCGGCCGCATCGTCGTTGGCTCCGTTGTAAATACTGTCATTGTCTTTTATGTTGAGCGAATTAATTCCCAAGTGATCGAAGTGAGCAGAGAAAATAACATATTCTTCGGGCCTGCTCTTTCCAGAAAGCACCCCGATTACATTGGCCAGTTGTACTTTTTCGCCGGCTTGCGAAAGGTCGAACGTATAGCTGGCCCTTTTATTAGCGTTTGTTTTTTTGAGCATTTCAAAAGTTTGCAAATAGCTATCACCGGCGCCCCACTTCTCAAGCCCTAATTTTTGAAATTCCGCTGCTATAAAAGCGGCCGCTCTTTCATTACCGGGTGTAAAGGCCCTTCTTCCCTCCATGGCATCCGATGCCAAGAGGGTCTCGATTCGGACCGTTTCTTTCAGACGGATCACCTTTAGCTCTTTTTGAGCAACTCCCGTCTTAACCAATAGAAAAAGCAAAAGCGCAAAGAGGCATCTCATGGCAAAAAAGTTGACGGGTATCAATAGTACTGTCTGAGATCGACGGTCTTTCCTTCCATCTCTGCGTATACCTTTGTAATTACCCTTTTAGAATTGGAATCGTAAAGTACGTCTCCTATATTTCCCTGAAATCCTACGGTAGATTCTTTTGATACGCCTCGGCAGCAGGCGCCAGACCCAACCTGATAACCTACTCCCAATGAAACATTGGTCTTACCGTTGCCACGGACAGAAAAGCTGATCATTTTATTTTCGTTGTTTGATGTAAAAGAAATGCCGGTCACACTAAACGCGCTCACCAGCAAAAGAAGAAGATAGGGTTTCATACAGAATAGTTTTTATAAATTTACTGTAATTACTATCAGAATAATACCTTTTTCTTTTAAATCACGACTCATTAATGCTATACTATGTCTCACTACGCCATTATTGGTGCCAGCGGATTGATTGGGCAGCAACTGATCGCCAGATTACTTGAACAAGAGAACGCCCTTGTAACCGCTGTGTCTAGACGCATGTTAGATGGTCTTGATGCGCGTGTCAACCAGAAGATCGTTGACTTTGCCGATTCGAACGCTTTGTGTACCGCTCTTGCTGGCATAGACACCGTCTTTGTGGCCGTGGGTACTACGCAAAAAAAAGTAAATGGAGACCGGGCAGCATATCGACAAGTCGATTACGCAATTCCTGTTGCCGTTGCACAGGCCTGCGTTACGAATAGGATCGCTTCTTTTTTACTGGTTTCTTCAGTGGGCGCCGATAGCCAAAGTCGCAATTTTTATCTTCGTATAAAAGGGGAAGTCGAAGACGCAATCGAGAAAAAGCCCATCGCCTCGGTCTCGATCTTTCAGCCATCACTGCTGCTCGGTAAACGCCAAGAAAACAGGATTGGCGAAAGAATCAGTCAGCGGGTTATGCCTCTGATTTCTTTTTTACTGCCCCATAAGTACCGACCCGTTTCGGCCCGCACAGTGGCCATTACCATGATACGCGCCGCGAAGGTCGCCCAACCCGGGGTTAAGCGATTTCTGTATGATGACATGCACGAGTAATACCCCTCGAAGCGCTTTCTACCTCCGTACGTTTTATGCCAAAGACATTGGCGGTAAAGACTTTCGGAAAGAGGTAAACCAACGTTTAAGCCAATCTAGCTTTGAAAAGAAAAAACAGGAATTTTCAAACCCCCGTATATAATAGTAGATTTGCCAATAACTATGACCCCCACGCCCCTCAAATCATTACCACTTCTATAAAGCCTAATAAAAAACCCCTGTAAGTTAAATACCTACAAGGGTTTTCTTGGTCAAATAAGATTGATAATGTCTTTATAGCAATTTATTTTCCGCTAAGATCTTTTCTATAGTACTGAAGCTGTGCGTGTGTAGATACGACACAGGCACCTAATTGTTTTCCAAAATCATCCCACTCTTTGGCAGAGTATCTTTTACGATACGTTCGGTAGCCGTATTCTTGTCAGCATACGACCCTTGTACAGAGGCGCTTAGGTCGGGACGATAAATTAAAACGTCCATATTCATTTCTTCAAGGGTTGGAGCAACCGTTGCATCAAAGGCTGACCAAAAAGGATCGTTGTTACGGGTAGTGTCGTCGTAATACGCCCATGAGGTCAGTTTTCCTAGCGACATCACGTAACTTCCGTCGTTCTTACCACCATAGACGCGTTGAATCCTGAAGTTATTTTCTCCAGTAAAGTTCGTGGCGGCAAATGATTTTAAGTTCGCCTCAAATTGGCGTTGCATTCCTTATATTTATAGTTCGATAATAGGTTTATTGTACGAGTCTATATCTCTTGTACGGTGGCTACTGATTTTTTTAGGACCGCTTCGTCTAGTGAATGATTTTTTAGCTTTCCATTTATAAAATCTTCATATGCGCTCATATCAAAGTGCCCATGCCCACAAAGATTAAATAGAATTACTCGCTCTTCTCCTTTTATCGTAGCTTCATTAGCTTCTCTGATTACTTGCGCTATAGCATGATTAGCCTCAGGAGCAGGCAATATCCCCTCTGTTTTAGCAAACAGAAGTCCAGCCTCAAAGCACTCTAGTTGTTGAAGCGCAACAGCCCCAATTTGTCCTTTATTTAAAAGATGGCTACAAAGGGCACTTGCTCCGTGATAACGCAGACCCCCCGCATGTAAGCCCGGGGGCATAAATTCATGACCTAGACTATACATCGGTATTAGCGGAGTAAATCCAGCGGTATCTCCATAGTCATATCCAAAAACTCCTCTTGTTAGTTTTGGGCATGATGCAGGTTCTACCGCGATAGCTCTTATTTGTTTGCCCCCCCGTAACATTTCACCTAAAAATGGGAATGATAGTCCGGCAAAATTTGAACCACCTCCCAGTGGAGCAATGACCACATCGGGATAGTCATTTGCTATTTCAAATTGTTTTATGGCCTCTTGACCGATTACAGTTTGATGCAATAGGACGTGATTTAGTACACTCCCAAGCGCGTAATGCGCATCGTTATCTTGAACGGCTACTTCTACCGCTTCACTTATGGCTATACCCAGTGATCCAAGCGAAGTTGGATCAAGTTTAAGTTGCCCTCGACCAACCTCTGTTCGGGTACTAGGAGAGGGAAATACTTGTGCCCCGAACGTTTCCATGATCGATTTTCTATAAGGCTTATGGTCATAGCTGCCTCTTACCATATATACCTCACAAGCCAGCCCAAACTGAGCGCAGGCAAAGCTTAATGCCGTGCCCCACTGGCCAGCCCCGGTTTCCGTAACTATCTTTTTTATTCCTTCTTGATAATTGTAAAACGCTTGAGCAATCGCTGTGTTGGTTTTATGAGAGCCACTGGGACTGCTTCCCTCATACTTAAAATAAATACGTGCATTTGTTTTTAATGCTTTTTCTAACCTTGTAGCTCGTACTAATGGACTGGGTCTATATAGTTGATAAAGTTCACGTACTTCTTTTGGAATTTCTATATAGCGCTCAGTGCTCACCTCTTGTTTTATCAATTCCATTGGGAACAACGGAGTAAGATCTTGGGGTCCCACCGGTTGTTTTGTTTGTGGGTGTAGTGGCGGTAGCAGGGGTTCAGGAAGATCTGCAGCAATATTGTAATAATCCTTAGGAGTTTGCTCAGGCGATAAAAAGTATTTC
>CAZZLP010000133.1:0-4479 GCA_964654705.1 uncultured Chitinophaga sp. | reverse complement strand
ACAGTAGTAGACATAATTAATGATTGTTTAAGATAAATGAAGCGCTTCTAAATCTACAACAAATTCTCAATTGGCACAGTGAAAAACGATCTCTTTTTTACTAACTTCATTGTAATCTTCTACTATGGAAAAATACTGTGCTCAAAACAGCCGGCGAGATTTTCTGCGAAAATCGGGAACGCTGGCGGCTTTTTACTTGGCCCCCACCGTACTGGTCAAGGCTTTTCCCCTTGAAACCATCATTCCATTACCGGCACCCAAAGAAAAGATCAAACTGATCGTCAACGGGGTAGAGCGGAGTGCCGAAATAGACAGCCGTATTACACTGCTCGACTTTTTAAGAGAGCAGCTGGGGCTAACGGGCACCAAGAAGGGTTGCGCCATGGGGCAATGTGGCGCGTGTATTGTACACATCGACGGAAAGCGAATGAACAGCTGCCTGTCGCTGGCCTTATTCAATAATGGAAAAACGGTGACCACCATTGAGGGGTTGGCTAAAGGAGAATCATTGCACCCGCTTCAGGAGGCCTTTGTGGTCAATGATGCCATGCAGTGTGGCTATTGCACGCCCGGACAGATCATGTCTGGCATTGCCTGTCTGCGCGAAAAACGTGCGGGTAGCCGAGAAGAGATTCAGAAATACATGTCCGGAAACATTTGCCGCTGCGGCGCCTATCAAAATATCGTAGATGCAATCGCATCGGTACAAGCATCCGGAAAACCCGTCTAACCCACCTTCTTATTGGAGAATTATGGAAAAAAAGATACGAATCGAAAATGACAGCCCCCGCGCCGATGCCGTAGAAAAAGTAACCGGACGAGCTAAATATGCAGCAGAACACCATATAGAAAATATGGCCTATGGTGTTTTTGTATGCAGCACCATTGCCAAAGGAACCATCCTGTCCATCAACGAAGAAGCGGCACGAGCATCCGATGGCGTACTGGATATACTCACGTACAAAAATTGCCCGGCCACCCCGGGCTACGAACCCCTGTTATCCGACGGAAATAAAAACCCCAGACAATGGTGGGGGCTCAAAGTATTATATGATAATATGGTTCGATTTTATGGCCAACCCATTGCCTTAATAGTTGCGGACAGTCTCGAAAATGCCAATGCGGCAGCATCTTTGCTAACTGTGCAATATCAAAGCGAGGCTTTTGAGACCGATTTTCAAAAAGCAAGAAAAGAGCCGGCCAATTTAAAGAGCAGTGGCAATTACACAAGGGGCAGTACAACGGCAATCAACGAAGCCCCCGTTATGGTACAAGGAGAATTCAATATTCCCATTGAAGTGCACAGTCCGATGGAATTGCAAGCTACCATCGCAGTATGGGAAGGAGACGACAAACTAACGGTCTACGATAAGACACAAGGGCCAAAATCCATGCAGGGCACCCTGGCTCGATTGTTTTCTATTCCCGATAAAAACGTAAGGGTAGTGGCCAATTATGTAGGGGGCGCATTTGGTAACGCCTTACGGGGTTGGCATAATGTACCCGCAGCCTGTATTGCTGCAAAAAAATTAAACCGTCCTGTTAAAGTCGTGCTGACGCGTCCGCAAATGTTCAATTTAACAGGTTACCGGCCGCAGTCCTGGCAAGAGATCAAAATGGGTGCCTCCACCGATGGAAAATTCACGGCCATTGTACACCACGCCGTCAGTATGACGGCGCGCTACGAAGATTTTAGAGAAGGCATCGTTAACGCCTCTCGCTTCTTGTATGCCTGTGATAATGTACAGACCAGTTATAAATTGTTACCGCTCGATGTAAGTGTGCCCACCTGGATGCGCGGACCCGGAGAAGCAACGGGTTGCTTTGCGTTAGAGAGCAGTATCGACGAGTTGTCTTATCAATTAAAAATGGATCCGGTAACGCTGCGCTTAAAAAATTTTCCAGAGGTAAATCCGGAGTCAAAACTGCCATGGTCTTCGAACTATCTGAAAGATTGTTACGAAAAGGGCAAAGAATTGATCGGTTGGAATAATCGACCGACCACTCCGGGCAGCAAAAAAGAAGAAGGCATGCTGGTGGGATATGGCATGGCCAACGGTGTATTTGGGGCCGGCAGAGGACAGGCATCGGTTCGGGCCATCTTACAAGATTCTGGTGTTCTGGTGCTTCAAAGTGCCGTGAGTGATATGGGGCCGGGCACCACCACTGCCATGACAAAGATCGCGGCAGAGAACCTGCAATGGCCGCTCGAAAAAATTAAATTTTCACTAGGTGATTCCGATCTGCCACCCGGCCCCACACAAGGAGGTTCTACCACGACCTCCACATTGGGTACGGCGGTGCATCTGGTTTGCGAGGCGTTAAAAAAATCATTGCAAGAACTGGCACAAGAACACCTCGAAGAATTTAAAAACACGGAGATCAAAAGTATTGAAGTAAAGAACGGATCGGTAGTGGCGGCAGATAAAAGCGTTCCGGTAACCGCGCTGCTAAAAAAAGCGCAAAAGCCCTCTATCGAGATCATGAAAGATTCGCAAGGAACCAGCGCGCAAGAACTAAAACATGCCACCAACTCGTTCTCTTGTCATTTTGTAAAAGTCCATGTGCACCCCAAGACCATGGAGGTAAAGATCAAAGAAGTGGTGACCACGGCTGACGCCGGAAAGATCATTAGCGAGAACACCGCACGCAGCCAGATGCTGGGAGGTGTGGTGGGCGGTATCGGCATGGCCATGAAAGAAGAGCTCAAATTCGATCATGCCACCGGGCAAATCATCAATGCCAGTTTTGCGGGATACAGGGTTCCTTTGCATACCGACATTCCCAAGACCACGGTCTGGTTCGTGAACAAACCCGACCCGATCATCAATCCAATCGGGGCCAAAGGTTTGGGAGAGATTGCGCTTATCGGGCTGGCGGCGGCCATTTCGAATGCTATCTATAATGCCACCGGTAAACGAGTACGCGATCTGCCGATCACCTCTGAAAAACTCGGGTATAAGTCCAAATAAAAAAGTAAGAGAAAAATATGGCTCCACTATTGCTACTGCTGGTTTTCGCTATTGGTCCGACGGATCCAATTGCTGTCGCTTCAAAAAATAATCCGGGCGCGGAGATCTATATGAACTACTGCAGCGCTTGCCACGGAAAAAATCTCGAAGGAGGGCAAGCCCCTTCGCTACTCACGACAAAATGGAAGCACGGAGATGCTAAAAAAGCCGTTATGCAAACCATCAAAAAGGGAGTTCCGAACACCGCTATGATGGCCTGGGAAAACATGCTCTCCGATAAGCAGATCGAGCAGGTAACAGATTATATGCTATCCCTTAAAAAAAGAAAAAAATAAATGGGCGAGTATGAAAAAAGAACTGCTGATAAATGTCTTGAACATCTTCGGTTTTTTGGCAATGCTATACCTGAACTATCTTTCGGTGGTCACACAACTGGGAGGAAGATCGATTCGCGAGCTATCTGACAAGTATGCGAATCTTTTTACACCAGCCAACCAGACCTTTGCTATCTGGAGCTTGATCTATACGCTGGTGCTCGTGTTTCTGATTGCACAGTTTTTACCCAAGTACAGGAACACTCGCTTTTGCAATACTTACCTTTTTTTGATCAGCTGCCTTTTAAACGGCTCTTGGATCGTTGCCTGGCAACTCGAGTACATTGGACTGTCCTTGCTAATCATGTTGGCGCTTTTAACGACGCTTGCCCTTATTAACCAACAAGCGGATGCCGAAAACCTTGTTTTACAAAAAATAATATTCGGGGTCTATCTTGGCTGGATCTGTATAGCAACGGTAGCGAACGTTACCACCTGGCTTGTCTCTTTATCGTTGGCGGTACCCTTTTCGATACAGGTTTTTGTAACGTTAGCCATTCTTTTTATTGCAGCCATTATCGTGGCCTGGGTAATGAAGAAATTAGGCAATCCCTTTTTGGCTATCGCCGTATGCTGGGCATTTTATGGGGTGTATGTCAAGCGCGTTTATGACGTCACTGAAATTGCATACACCGCGCTGGGCATGGCTGTATTGGTATTGGTTTCGATCGGAATTTTTTCGATTCGCCCGGTTCGCCGATCGGCGCAATCTTAAACGCCCGAACGAGCTATGAAAAAGACCGTCAAAAAAGAAAACTTGCCTCAAAAGATCTGTGCGGTTTGCGAGCGTCCCTTTGCGTGGCGAAAAAAATGGGAAAAGAATTGGGAAGAGGTTCGCTATTGCAGTGACCGCTGCCGAATAAACAGAAATAAAAAGACGGACAACCTATGATCAAACTTTTTTTAATCGGCTGGGTCATCTTGCTGGCGGCCATAGTACTGAATGGCCTAATCGCTAAATGGGGCATCATAGGGTGGTACGACTTTATCAATCTTTTGATCGAAAAGAGATCGCGAGCATCAAAGAGCTTGCGCACGATAGACTACGCTTGGCTATTTATTGTATACCCCTTGCTTTTGGGTGCATCATATAAAGCTGGCGAAGCGTTGTATGGGTGGCTAGTCGAAATTAG
>CAZZLP010000132.1:0-4513 GCA_964654705.1 uncultured Chitinophaga sp. | reverse complement strand
TAAGAGCACCTAGTTTAACAGCGGTTTGTACACCTTGCGAAAGATGCAATTGGTTGCCATGGATCTTGGCCGGTATGCCATAGGCCTTTGCAGCCAAACAGACCTGCTCGGTCTCTTCGGGAGAAAAGAACCCTTGTTCACAGAACACATCGATAAAATCGGCTAATTGCTCTTGGGCGATGACCGGAAGCATTTCGTCGGTGATCATTTTTATATACCCCGTATGATCCTCTTTGTAAGCAGAAGGATAAGCATGGGCCCCTAAAAAAGTTGCTTTGATAGAAAGAGAAGAACGCTCCTTTAGTTTTCTTATGACACGCAGCATCTTTAACTCTGCACTTACCGTAAGTCCATATCCGCTTTTTATCTCTACGGCACCTGTTCCCATCTTACTGATCTCTTGTAATCGGTTCCAGGCTAAATTAAAAAGTTCGTCCTCACTTGCTTCGGCCACGTGACGGGCAGAGTGTAGAATCCCTCCTCCCTTCGCTGCGATCTCTTGATAGGTGAGTCCCTTTATTTTATCAACGAACTCCCCTTCTCTGCTTTTGGCGAACACCAGATGCGTGTGACTGTCGCACCAGGCCGGAAGCACATACGCTCCGCTGGCATTTAGCTGCTCCACTCCTTTATATTTATCAACCAAGGGTGAATCCATAGAACCAACGCAGGCTATGTCGCCATCTTCTATTAACAAAAAGGCATTACGCAAAACGGGCAGTTGCGACAATTGATGACCCCGCAGTACTGCATCATCTTGATGCAAACCGACCAGACATTCAATATTTACTATAAGGGTCGTCTTTGCCATTATGCCAACGATTCGATCACCATGGCGCTGGCCCCGCCTCCGCCATTACAAATACCGGCTGCTCCATAGCGAGCACCACGCGAACGAAGAACATGCAACAGCGTTACGATAATACGGGCACCACTGCATCCCAACGGATGGCCCAGCGAGACAGCCCCGCCATGTACATTGACGGTGGCAGGATCAAGGCTCAAGCGTCGTGTATTTTCGATGCCTACCACCGAGAAGGCTTCGTTCAATTCCCAAAAAGAAATATCAGCAGCCTGCAACCCTGCTTTGGCAATGGCTTTAGGTAAGGCCACTGATGGCGACGTGGTAAACCACTCGGGAGCCTGCTCTGCATCGGCATATCCTCTGATAATGGCCAACGGAGTCAAGCCTAACTCGTTGGCTTTTTGAGCAGACATCAGCACCAATGCTGCCGCACCGTCGTTCATGGTAGAGGCATTGGCCGCAGTGACGGTCCCTTCTTTAATAAAGGCGGCCGGCAGTGTGGGGATCTTATCGAATTTAACGGCAAAAGGCTCTTCGTCTCTGCTTACGACGACCGGATCTCCCTTTCGTTGTTTGATAGAGACAGGAATAACCTCCTGATCAAAGAGTCCTTGCTCCCAAGCCCGCTGCGAACGCTTATAGCTCTCTATGGCAAAGGCATCTTGCTCTTCGCGCGTAATGCCACAACTGGAGGCGCAATGCTCGGCGGCAAAACCCATGGCCTTTCCGTCGTATACATCGGTTAGGCCATCCTTTGCCAGCCCGTCTATCAGCTGGGTGTGACCATATTTGTTGCCCCAGCGCATGGAATCGGTATAAAAAGGCGTGTTACTCATGCTTTCCATTCCACCGGCTATTACTACCGATGCATCTCCTAAAGCAATATGTTGTACGGCCATACTGATCGCTTTCATTCCACTGGCGCAAACCTTATTGATCGTGGTACAGTTGACCGCATCGGAAAGCCCCGCAAACTTGGCGGCCTGACGGGCCGGAGCCTGTCCTAAATTGGCCTGCAGTACCGCACCCATAAAAACATCTGTCACATAAGACGGATCGAGCCCTGCTTTTTCGATGGCCCCTTTTATAGCCAGCGCTCCCAGCTGTGTGGCTGTTAAACATTTGAGCGACCCTCCAAAACTACCCATGGGTGTTCGGGCGGCAGCTACGATGACAACTTGGTTCATAGAAAGATCAATTTAGCGGTAAAGTTAATCATCAACGTCTAAAGTCAGCCCAGCCCTGATTTTGGTCATTGCCCGCCGAACAAGGCGGCCGCATCTTTAACGCCGTATCAACGTTTAATATATAAATTTGTACACCCAACCAATCGCTTCGACTTATGAAAATCTTTGTAGCCGGACTGCCGCTCGATATGGATGATGCTGAATTAGAGGAGTTCTTCGAAAAATTCGGCAAGGTCGATTCCGTAAAAGTGGCCGTAGACAGACAAACCGGCAAAAGCAGAGGCTTTGCCTTTGTAGAGATGCCCGTTTCTTCAGATGCGCGCGAAGCAATCGCCACGCTCAACAACCTTGGAATTGGTAAAAAAGTACTGGTCGTAAAAGAGGCGACAGATACACCTTCGTCCCGTTCGCAAGGACAAGATCATCGTTCTGCCGGGCATGCTCACCGCACGCATCGACCAGGCCCGGGCAAGCCATACGGACGTTACTGATCGTTATTGGTACAAGATGGTACAGCTTAGCGGTTCGACCATCAATGAGCCGTGTGACATTACAACGCGGCTACCTTTCGGCTGGTTACCCCACAAAAAGCTTTTCCATTTACCTTTTTGATGTGGCAGTTGCAGCTTTTGTGGTCCATCGGCCCTGCCATTGTACACCACGAATACTTTTTTCCAGCTATCCTTTAAACCTTTGGTATCGATGGTAAAAGCTACCACCCCTTCTAAGGGCAACTTCAAAAATTCTATACGTGACGCAGGATCGCTCAACTGAAAAGCGGGATGCTCCTTGCGCATGGCGATCAATGTTTGCACCAGCTGCACGGTCTCGAAGTAAATTGTTCGCTGGTTCCAGTCGATGGCATTGATACTGTCGGGAGCGTTATACGAATTCTCATGACCCTTTTTGGAACGCAGGAATTCTGTACCGGCATGTAAAAACGGAATACCTTGCGAGGTGAGTACCATTGCCAGTGCCAGTTGGTGCATCTTTATTCGCTCCTGTGTCGAATAAGAGGGAGCCGACAAGGTCAGACGATCCCAAAGGGTGTGATTATCGTGGCAATCGGCATAGGCAATCATTTGCCGGGGCGAAGTAGCATAAGCCGCTTTACTGTAATTGACCTTACCATATTCTATTTGCGGATGCGCCACCGCACCCACTACACCGAACTCGATCGATGACCGGTTCAAAAAAGCACCACTTACAAAACCGGGCTGATGGTAATCGAAGACCGATCCCTTGATCGCATCTCTAAACTCATCGCCAAAGACGGCAATATGGTCGAGTTTTTTAACCTGGCTTTTGATGGCGCGTACCGAATCGGGCAAAGGAGAAGAACCTGCGGTCCAGCCCTCTCCATATAGTAGCAGATCGGGCCGGTAGCTGAGAAGCGTGTTGGCAATCTCGTTCATGGTAGTAATATCGTGAATGCCCATCAGATCGAATCGAAACCCGTCCAGTTGATATTCCCTTAGCCAAAATAAAAGCGATTCAAGCATAAATTTCTTGAACATGGGTTTTTCGCTTGCGGTCTCATTGCCGCATGCCGAGGCATTGGAAAACTTTCCGTCGGCGGTGCGGCGGTAATAATAGCCCGGTACCAGCTGTTCAAAATTCGAAGTCTCGGTAAGACCGGTGTGGTTATAGACGACATCCATGACCACTTTCAATCCTTTTTGATGCAAGGCAAGTATCATTTGCTTTAGTTCTCGAATTCGGGTAGCGGGGTCCCTAACATCGGTGGCATAGGTGCCTTCGGGAGTATTGTAGTGCAACGGATCGTAGCCCCAGTTGTATGCGGGAGAAGAAATGGATTCGTCGCTCGATCTGAAATCAAAGAAAGGAAGCAGGTGAACATGCGTTATACCCAGATCGCTCAGATAATCGAGTCCGGTCGAGGCACCGAATTTATTTTTTGTTCCCGTTTCGGTAAGCCCCAGGTACTTTCCTTTGTGCGTAATACCCGAACTGACATCCATGCTGGCATCGCGAATATGAAGTTCATAGATAACAGCGGGGCGGTTTGATTGGTTGGTCACCATCCTGTTACGATCCCATCCGAAAGGATCGGTTTTTTTTAGATCGATTATGGCAGCCCTTACGCCATTGACCCCTGTGGCTATGGCATAAGGATCGGTCGTCTCTTGCGACCAGTCATAGCCCAATGCCGTTTTGTTATTAACCTGATAAGTATAAAATAATCCTTCGCAATCTTCTGCCACATGAAGCTTAAAACTGCCTTGTTCTCCGGGAATCATCTCTAGCACGCGGGCTTGGCCACCGAGCGGTTCTTTGTACAACAACAAACGGGCCGCCTTGGCCAGTGGGGCCCAAAGGGTAAAGATGGTTCCCGTCGGGCTATACGAAATACCAAGGTCATTTCGTTCGTATACGGGCCATGATGGGAAAGCGGAGACTTGCCCCCACAGCGGAATATCAGCTACCGATCTGAACATCAGCAAGAAGGTAAAAGCGAAAGATAAACAACGCATGGATTAAATAGTAATTTGATTTATAT
>CAZZLP010000131.1:0-4553 GCA_964654705.1 uncultured Chitinophaga sp. | reverse complement strand
TAACTCCGTTACTCACCGAGGCGTGCGCGAATTTTCCGTTGCCAAGATAAATACCCACATGCGATACTCCTTTGCCACGGGTCGAGTAAAAAAGAAGATCGCCACTCGAGAGCACTGTCGCATCGGTCGGTTCGCAAAAAGTATATTGCTGCTTAGAGGTACGAGGCAACCGTATACCACAGCACTGCTCGAATACTAACATGGTAAAGGCCGAGCAATCGATACCCGATCGGCTGTTTCCTCCCGAACGGTAAGGGACTCCCATCCAGGGATCGATCTTTTCCAATAGGTCAGCAGAAGGTAACTGCTCTACCCCGGTATTGAGCAGCACGGCATATTTTTGCTGAACGGGCGATGCCGCCTCTGGCGCCATGGCAGTATAGGGTAACGAGGCGGGTTGTATGGGCGCACTCTGACTCACAGTCGGTGCAGCCAAAGCGGAGCGCACCTGTTTGGGCGAGTGAGAACCCTTGACAGCGGGTATATCCACCGTTAGCGGAGGCAAAAAGGAAGGAGCCGAAACGAGGCGCACGCTAACAGGCGGTGTTTTGCTATTGACCGAAAGCAAAGACGGCAACGAGCAAGCGCTGAACACTAAAACAGCGGCTATTCCAAAAAAATAATATATAATAAAGCAAGCTCGCAAGGCAATAAAGTAGAATTTTGCGAAGGTAGCTAATTTGCCTATTTTGACCCTCTATGAAGTTCTCTCACCTGCACGTTCACACCCAGTTTTCACTATTGGACGGAGCGGCCTCTATTCCGGCCCTTTTTAAAAAGGCCATCACTGATGAAATGCCAGGTCTTGCCATTAGCGACCACGGCAATATGTTCGGTGTGTTCGAATTTGTAGCCGAAGCCCATCGGCATAAAGACGAGAAAGGAAACCTGAAGGTAAAACCCATTGTGGGTTGTGAATTTTATCTGACCGAGAACCGTCATCAAAAAACATTCACCAAAGACCAACGAGATAAACGCTATCACCAGATCTTGCTGGCCAAGAACGAAAAAGGGTATCATAACCTCGTTAAATTAACTTCGCTCGGTTACGTAGAGGGAATGTACAGCAAGTATCCCCGCATTGACAAGGAACTTATTGTAAAATATGCCGAGGGTCTCATTGCTACCACTTGTTGTCTGGGTGCTTCGGTTCCGCAAGCCATCCTTAAAAAAGGAGAGGAAGAGGCAGAAAACGAATTTCGGTGGTGGCTTAACATCTTTCAGCAAGACTTCTATGTAGAGTTACAACGCCATGGCCTTCCGGAACAAGACAAGGTCAATGTACTGCTTATCAAATGGGCCCGGCAATACGGAGTAAAGATCATTGCCAGCAACGATAGTCACTACGTGGAGCAAGACGATTTTAACGCCCACGATATTTTGCTTTGCATCAACACGGGCGAAAAACAATCCACGCCGGCCCTGCGAGAGATGACCGATGATGACGTCAATATGCGCAACAAACGCTTTGCGTTTCCGAACGATCAATTCTTTTTTAAGACCCAGGCGCAGATGCAACAAACCTTTGCCGATCTGCCCGAGGCCATCGATAACACCCAAGACATCGTAGACAAAGTAGAGCCCCTTAATTTGACACGTGATATTCTGCTGCCAAATTTTCCGGTGGCCAAAAGATTTCAGGTACACACCAAAGAAGAGACCATCGGAAAATACAAGGTATCGGCCGAATCGCAAAACCAATGGGAGTACCTGCGGCACTTGACCCTGGAGGGGGCCGAGAAGCGCTACCAGACACTCACCCACGATATCAAAGAAAGGATAGAGTTCGAATTGTTCACCATTAAGATGATGGGGTTTGCCGGTTATTTCTTGATCGTGAGCGATTTTATCAGGGCCGGTCGGGAGAAAGGCGTTTTCATTGGGCCCGGAAGGGGCTCGGCCGCAGGATCGGTGGTTGCCTACTGCATTGGCATTACCAACATCGACCCGATCAAATACAACTTACTGTTCGAGCGTTTTTTGAATCCGGATCGTAAATCGATGCCCGATATCGATACGGACTTCGATGATGAAGGAAGACAAAAAGTGATCGACTATGTGGTAGAGAAATATGGTAAGAACCAGGTTGCGCAGATCATTACGTATGGCACCATGGCAGCCAAGATGAGCATCAAAGACGTGGCCCGGGTCATGGACCTGCCGCTGACCGAATCGAACGCACTAGCTAAACTGGTGCCAGACAAACCCGGCATAGAACTCAGGCGCGTCTTGCACGCTCCGCTCAAAGCCAAAGACGGAGAAAAATCGCTCGAAGAAAAGGACGGGCTGGGAAACGATGACCTCGAGAATGTAAAAAAGCTGAGAGACCTCTATAAGCAAAAACAAACGCCTGCCTCTAAAGTATTGCACGAGGCCGAACGTCTTGAAGGGTCAGTTCGCAGCACCGGTATTCATGCTGCAGGAATTATCATCGCTCCCCAAGACCTGACCGACCTGATACCGGTGGCCACCGCCAAGGACTCCCCGCTGTGGGTAACGCAAATAGAAGGAAACGATATTGAGAGCGCCGGTATTATCAAGATGGACTTTCTGGGTCTCAAAACGCTCTCGATCGTCAAGCAGGCGCTGTCGCTCATCAAACAATTGCATGGGGTAGATATCGATATCGATACCATTCCGCTCGACGATGCCAAGACCTTTGAGCTTTATCAACACGGAGCCACCATTGGTACATTTCAATTCGAAAGTCCGGGTATGCAGAAATATTTGCGCGAACTAAAACCCGATAAGTTCGGCGACCTGATCGCCATGAACGCCCTTTACCGGCCCGGCCCCATGGCTTACATACCTAACTACATCGATCGCAAGCATGGCCGGGAGGCCATTAGCTATGACCTGCCCGAGATGCAGGAATTTCTCGAAGAGACCTATGGTATTACCGTCTACCAAGAACAAGTGATGCTACTGGCCCAAAAGCTGGCCGGTTTTAGCAAAGGAGATGCGGATGTACTTAGGAAAGCAATGGGAAAAAAGAACCGTGAGACGCTCGATAAAATGAAAAAACAATTTATCGAAGGGGCCACTGGCAACTTGCTCCCTGCCGAGCGACTCGAAAAGATCTGGACCGATTGGGAGGCCTTTGCGCAGTATGCCTTTAATAAATCGCACTCTACCTGCTACGCTTACGTGGCCTACCAGACCGCCTACCTGAAAGCCCACTACCCTGCCGCCTATATGTCTGCCGTACTCAATAATGCAGGCAGCATCGAAAAGATCACGTTCTTTATGGAAGAATGTAAGCGGATGGGCATAAAAGTGCTGGGGCCCGACATCAACGAGTCGTTGAAAGGATTTGCCGTCAATGCCAAAGGAGAGATACGATTCGGTCTCGGAGGACTCAAGGGTGTGGGAGAAGCTGCCGTAGAGAGTATTATCGAAGAGAGAAAAAAAGGTGGCCCTTTCAAGAACGTGTTTGATTTTATCAAACGGGTCAACCAGCGCACCGTTAATAAAAAAACACTGGAGAGTCTGGCCTACGCCGGCGGCTTTGACTGTTTTCCGGAGTTGCACCGCGCCCAATATTTTACGGTGCCCGACGGAGAGCAGGTCAACGGACTCGAAAAGATCATGAAATACGGACAAGTCATGGGACAGCACCAGGCGGCCTCGGCCAATACGCTCTTTGGAGATCTGCCCATCACCATGGAGATCCCGCCGCCCCGGATCAGCGATGTACCTGTCTGGCCCCTTGTTGTGCAATTGGACCACGAAAAAGAAGTGACCGGCATTTACCTGAGCGGTCATCCGCTCGATAACTACCGCTTTGAGATAAAACATTATGGTATTACCGCCATTAATGACTTTAACGAGTTCAGGGATACCATCTCGCAACAAGCTAATCCGGGCATACAATTTCGGATAGTGGGGCTGGTCACCGATGCCCAACACCGCATTGCCAAAAGTGGAAATAAATATGGGAGTTTTGTTGTCGAAGATTATACGGGCAAACTGGAGTTCCCTCTTTTTAGTGACGACTACCTGCGACTTTCCCCCATTTTGCAACCCGGCAGCAGTGTGCTGATCGTGGGCTTCCTTAAACAACGCTACAACCGGAGCGAATTTGAGTTCAAGGTAAATGGAGTTACCCTGGCCGAGACCATGCTGGCCAACCTGACAAGGTCGCTGACCGTAGAGATTCAGCCCAAAGACATTAGTGCAGAACTGATCGGATTTTTTGAAAAGAACCTCAAACGAAACCCTGGTAAGACTGCGTTTAAATTAATCCTAAATGATCTTCATAAAAAAATGAAGGTCAACTTAATAGCGACCAGCTATGGCATCGAGGTCAATCCCGAGCTGGTTCAATTTCTAGAGACCGCACCGGGCATAGGGCTTCAGGTGCAAAGCAGTTAGACTGACAACTTTTGCACAATGGGTGTCAGGGAGGCTGGAATAGATGCCATGGAACTAAATTTGCATCTTCTTTAAAAAATAAACAATGGCAAAAGAATTTACCGATCAGAATTTTAAAACCGAAGTCCTCGAATCGAATAAACTGGCTCTGGTCGATTTTTGGGCAGAGTGGTGCGGAC
>CAZZLP010000130.1:0-4557 GCA_964654705.1 uncultured Chitinophaga sp. | reverse complement strand
AGGAATTCAGCGACTGCGTGAAGGGATTGGCCTTGAAGGCATCCAAAATGGCCGGTTCATTGCGCTGCGTGTAGATGTCCTCCTTCAGAGGCACAATGTACTTGGTCGATCCCTGCTGAGCAGCTGTCGGTGCCTGTCCGCCGAGCGTCATCAGAGGGGCCTCAAACGAGCGCGTGTTGTTGAGGAGCGACTCGTCGCGATGGGTCTGTACGTTGTACGACTGGGGACCAGCCGCAAGGCCTCCGTTGGCGGAGGGTCCGGCAGGAGTGGGGCGTCCCTCCACAGTGAGCTTCATGAACTGCTCGAATGGCTCGGTAAAGGCACGAATGTAGGACAGATAGCCACCGGCTGCGGCCTGTGCAGTGCCCTTGAATTCAGTCGACGTGCTCTCGCGATTCTGAAGCTTCATCATGTTGGTTGGATAAATCGCAGACGCAACCTGCTGTCCCAGAGTCGTGTTGACGTGGGGGAGAGATCCATCCTCGCCCTGGAGAATCTGGAAACGATCCGGACGATTCTTCTTGACGGGGGCCTGCAATCCCATCTCCGTGATGTAGTGCTGGCCGGGAACAGGCTCTGACGAATAGGTGAGCTTCGGCTTGTTGGCCACACGAATCTCATCGGTCGTCTTGGGCAGTGCAAACTCGCGAATGGCGTCCTGCTGGTAGCCACCCGACGGCAAGTTCGTGTACCCATCGTTGACGCCTGGGCCCACCTGGGTCGGCTGGATCGGGAACACGTTCTTCATGGAAAGAGACGTCACCATACGAGACTGCTCAAAGTCCGTCTCGACCTGTTTGCCCCACGGCAGGCCATTTCCGGCCTCGGGTTTGAAAAAGTACGGGGCTTCCTCTTTGTGGAAGAATGTATGCTTTCCAGTTCCAGTGTACGTGTCCAGAATTCCATCGGTGGCGCCACTGTACATGGACTGCGTGACACGTCCTCCAAAGAACGGCACCATGTTGTTGTGTCCCTCGTCGGACTGGACAATTGTGACTCGCTCTGTCTCGGGAGCAGTCTGATTGGGAGTTACAAAGGTTTCCTTGGGATTGATTTTCCGGGCAGGATCACGTTCAGGGGCAATTTTGGGAGCCAATGCATATCCCAGAGCGGCGAGACCAAGAAGCACAGCGACTTCCATCTTTGTTGTTAGAGACCCACAAGATTATTTGGGACACAACCAGGACCCATAGACGACTCCGTACAAAAACAAGAGAACGCCAACCGCTCCCCACACTTTGTGAAAGGAGCGTTCCATCGCAAGATCACTGTGGAGCATCTCCTCCCGTTCCTCCATCGCAAGGAGAATGTTGGCGGCCTTGCGATAGTCGCTGTTTGTTTCGTAGAGGTTGTCGTGCGTGAGATTCTCAAGCATTTCTTGAACGACGAGGAATCCACTTAAATGAATCTGAAGGCATTCATACAGCGATGTGGCGCAGAGGGAGCGCGCCTGGCTCATAGGAACGAATGTGGAACCAGGAAGTCGTTGGATCAAAACCAACCGTTGCTATGCACGAATGTCCGAATGGTGAAGGAGGCAGTCTTAAGGTTTACCGTGAAGGTGTACCGAGCGAACTGCTGGACGTTGTGTCCTCGTGGGTTCGATCCCCACTTCGTGCAGTATTCCCATCCCTTGACGCTTTGTTTGTTTCAAATGGCGTCACGGCATGAAGCTGTGGCTTGAAGAGCATCCATTGAAAGGCACGAGAGGTCTCGCTGTCTTTGGCTGCCGGAATCGTCACTTGCGTCTGCATATGTTCCTTCACGAAAGGTTTGAGTTTGGGGCGTTCCATCTTAAAGTATGCGCAAGAAACAATGTATGAGCTCCTGATTGCGCTCATTGTCGTATTGTTGGCCGTGGTCAAAGGACGTGAACATTTTGGATTGGTGGTCGGAACTCCGGATTGGTTCACAACCGACACCAAGACAGACAAAGGCTACGAAATCTTCAGCACGTATCCAAATACGTGTCCGCCGAACAAAACCGATTTGGATGCAGGGCTTTGTTACGAGAAGTGTCGCGCTGGGTATCATGGAGTCGGTCCAGTCTGTTGGGCAGACACAGTGAGCGTTGGTGTAGGCATTCCTGTGGGTCTCAATCCATGCCCCAGGGGATGGAGCAACGATGGATTGATTTGCCGTGAGCCGATTTACAATGACTGCAGTTGGAGAGGATTGTTTGGAGAGTGTTGGGGCCGGCTTCGAGGTGGCAATCTCCTTGGACGATTGAACTCGTATTGCCCGGAACCCAAGCGAAAGTCGGGAAATGGATACGATACGAGCGAGAATGATTGTCGGAAGAATCCCAAGAATCCCAAGAGTCCGCTGTACCCCAAAACTATGGGAGTGTGCACTGGAGAGGGAGCGCTGTCCGACGATCATCCGGACTATGTTGCTGGATTGTGTTACAAAGAGTGTCCAGCCGATCTCCCAGAACGTGTTCCAGGCATGCCGTATTTGTGCTACAAAGGAGGGTCCTTGTCGTATGGACGTGGGGTTGGTGTTGTCCCCAGTGTTGTTCGAATTGGACGTGTTTGGAGTCCGTTTTAAACACGCTGGATATTGAGAACTTCCCACGTGCCCTTGCCACCTCCTCCTCCATACGATATATACCTGCCATTTCCGCCCTGAAGATACATATTGGTGCCATACGCCGGTCGGTTCGCGATTTCAGCGTCTTGCTGGCTATTTTTGTCTCTAATACTTGCAATATCCGACTTCAGATTGCCAAGAGTTTTGATTGTATCAGCGTCCAAACGAGCCGGAGCGCGTCGAACGGCATCAATCTGCGCATTCTGTTCCTGGTTTTCCTTGTAAAGTTTGTTCACGTCTCCTGCGACCTGATTGAAGTATCTAGTCAATCTATCAAAATCATTTTGGATGCGCGGATCCGCCGAGGCAGGTGGTCCAGGAGGTCCGGTGTCGCCCTTTGCAGCTGCCTGCCCAGGGTCTCCTTTCTCTCCCTGGGGTCCCTGGGGTCCGGTTGGGCCTTGGGGTCCAGGAACGGTGCTCGCAGCTCCTGCAGCTCCTTGCGGTCCAGGAGGTCCGGTCGGTCCAGGCACGTCACTCGGCGCTCCCATCTGTCCCTGCGGACCAGCTGGTCCTTGAATTCCTTGGGGTCCCACAGGTCCCGTCGGTCCCACCGGACCAATCGGTCCGGCTGGGCCAATGTCTCCTTTTTCACCCTGTGGTCCCCGCTCCCCTTTTAAACCATACGGTGCAGCACTGTACGAAGCTCCCTTGGTCGGCGCTTCTGCGAATTCATCCGCATATTCCGTGAAGGATTCCACAAGACGACCCAAATCCTGCTGGAATTGCTGGCCATAGCGATATCCAGACCACTGCTGGCGAGACCACGGCGACACTGCAAACGTCCTCAACATCGCCTTGAACTCGTTCACCATGCGATTGAATGCCGTTGGGTCGGTTGTCGGAACAGGGGCAGGGGGCGTGAACTCTCCCTCCGGTTTGAATCCAAAGCAATTCACACCAAACTTGGTCATGGGATCAAAATAGCCACCGTTCACACCCGGGCGACCACAGGCACTGCGCTTGCCGGGATCAATCTCACGCTGCAGTTCGTCCCAGGTTGCCTTCTGCGTGGGATACAGCGCCATTCCTCCTGCTGACCCACCGTATCCACACCATTCGGCTCCCTTGTTGTAGGCATCAATGATCTGTTCGAGGGTCGCCAGCTGAGTACCGTAGGCTGCACAAACGGCAGATGCCTCATCGTACGTGAACTGATTGTCGCTGATGTGAAAGACCTCACTTCCGCGGGTTGGAGTTCCGGTCGTCGGAGTCGTGGGGCTCGGTGTCGCCGCTGTCGTCGTTTCCTGCTTGGGGGGGCTGATGTCGATAAGTCCATAGTAGACCAACACTGCAATCAGAAGGCCCACAAGTGTCCACATCACAAGAACCGCAACAATGGATCCGGTGGACACCATGACAAAAATGGTTACAGTAAGCAGAAACACACCAACAAGAATTCCATCCACTCCGGGCGTCATTGCGTCGGCACTAGACGTTGCCATCCTTTCTTATTCATTGATACGATAATACATCAGCAATCGCATCGTATCCACAAGGGGGAATGCCTTGGGGTCATACTTGCGGACGTGGGCGTCATTGAACTCGTACCAGGGTTGTCCAGGGGGGAGGTCGCGTCCAAAGGTGTACCAATGGCCTCCGTCAAAGCACACCACTGCGAACAGTGCATATTTGTGATTGTTGAGGACGAGTTGGGCGGTATACGTACAGGTCGTCTTCAGAGAGGTCATATGAAAGACCAAGACTTGCGGAAATGCACCCAGCAGGAACTGTTTGGTGCATCCCAGCTCTTTGCATCCATCGCATTTCCAATCGCCAATCGTGTGCGGAGTCACTGTTTCTACAATGGCTTCCGACAAGGATTGCTTGGGTCGCGACGGCGTAATTTCAAACTCGGTGACCGAATCATTGCGAACATCCGAATACGAACAGTGATTGCATTTGATCGTGTGTGCGACCTTGAAGCGCATGAGCTTGTCCAGAAAGGGTACTTTGTCGCACAGAAAC
>CAZZLP010000129.1:0-4562 GCA_964654705.1 uncultured Chitinophaga sp. | reverse complement strand
GATCTCTTTAAGCATAAAGTGGTCATAGCCGCCCTTTTCGATAGCGGCCAGCTCAATGTCCAGTTTTTGTACATAAGGGGTAATGCGTTCGTTACCCAGGTTCTTTAACACGAGTTCGGTTGGTTTTACAATGGCCAGCTCGTAATCGTTTACGTAAACGACCTCTTTAGTATACTCCAGCATTGGAGAGGCATCGGAGCCTAAGAAGTGCTCTCCTTTTCCTACGCCGATCACCAGCGGACTTCCTTTGCGGGCGGCAATGATCGTATCGGGTGCCTCTTGATCGACCAGCAAGATCACATAGGCGCCGGTTACTCTTTTTAATGCGATGCGAATGGCCTCTTCGAGCGAACAAGCATTGTTGTTCTTGATCTCATCAATGAAATTCAACAGCACTTCGGTATCGGTGTCACTTTTAAATTGATATCCTTTGTTGAGCAGTTCTTCTTTGAGCTGGTGGTAGTTTTCTATAATGCCATTATGGATCATGGCCAGGTTGCCGCTGGCTGACAAATGCGGGTGCGCATTCCGGTCACTGGGTTCTCCATGTGTGGCCCAACGCGTGTGCCCGATACCGGTGGTTCCCCCCAGGTCTTTTCCTAAAATGGATTCCTCGAGGGTGGCTACCTTGCCTTGCTTTTTGTAGACGCGAAGCGAATGATGATGCAGCAGAGCTACCCCGGTACTGTCGTAGCCACGGTACTCTAGGCGTTTAAGTCCTTTTATAACAATGGGATAAGCCTCTCGGCTACCGGTGTAGCCAACAATTCCACACATAAGCAATTTTTTGTGTGGCAAACCTAGCTAACTGTGGTTATTTTTCAATAAATACCGCAGAAAAACGCATTCTTATTCTTAATAAATAGTTACCCTTATCTATTATTAATCAAGCTAATAAGTCTCTGAGCATCCAATAAGCGGTTCCGAAATAGATGAGTAGCCCGGTAACATCCACAAGGGTGGCGATAAACGGGGTAGAGGAGGCCGCCGGGTCGGCTCCCAGCCTCTTAAGCAGCAGTGGCAACATAGATCCCATCATGGTTCCCCATAGTACCACACCGATAAGGGCCGTTCCGATGGCCAGCCCCACAATGGCATAGTGAGGGCCAAAGAGACCCAGAAAACCGTGCCCTGCCATAACGATCAGATATCCGAGCAACCCCAGGGTGAGCCCCATAAACAAACCCGATTTGATCTCTCTGCGGGCAATACGCCACCAGTCGTGGATAGTAATTTCTCCGAGCGCAAGGGCTTGTATAATAAGGGTGGCGGCTTGCGAACCACTGTTGCCACCGCTCGAGATGATCAGGGGAATAAAGGTCGACAAGACGAGTACGTGTTCTAATGTTTTTTGAAATCCCGACATGGCCGCAATGGTAAAGGTCTCTCCCACAAAGAGGATCAGTAACCAGATGATCCTTTTCTTGTAGAGCTTGAGCAGGGGAATATCCAAATAAGGTTCTTCGAGTACTTCGGTACCTCCCATTTTTTGCATATCCTCACTGAACTCTTCGCTGGTTACCCATAAGATATCGTCGATGGTCACGATCCCCAATAATTTATTGCTTTGGCTGACTACCGGCAAGGCCACGCGGTTATTCATCTTAAAGATCTCACCGGCGGTTTCTTGGTCTTCTTCGGGGTGCAGCGCAATGACCCTTCCGTCGATGAGCTCCTCTACTTTCTTGTAGGGGTCGCTGAGAATGATATCGCTAATGCGGATATCATCGATCAGCTCTCCTTTCTCGTTAATTACATAGATTACGTTGATGGTCTCGCTATCCTTTCCATACTTACGGATGGTGGCAAAAACCTGTTCGATAGTATCATGTGCATATACATATACGTAATCGGGGGTCATTAGACGTCCGATACTGTTTTCGGGATAGCCCAGTAGCGACAAGGTGATCTTTCTTTCTTCGGGTTCGAGCAATTTGATAAGCTCACGTACCACGTTGCTGGGCAACTCCTCTAAAAAGTCGGTCCGATCGTCGGCAGGCAGTTCATTGAGCAAAGAGGCAGTTACTCCGGCGGGCAGTTTATGGATGATGCTTTTTTGCGAAGAAATGTCCAGGATCTTGAACACACTGGCTGCCCGGTGAATGGACATCGATGTGATGATGGTGGTTTCTTCGTCCGAGAAGGCATCCACGAGCTCGGCCACTTCGCTGATATTTTGATGATCCAAAAAATCACGAAGTCCTGCCGAGTCTCCCGACTGCAGTAATTCTTGAAACCGGGCAGCCAAAATAGCTTGTGTTTGCTCTGCGGACATGCATCAAAAGTACAAAGGAATATGCGTACTTCGCAGTACGATTTGTTATGCTATTGCCTTGTTTGTTTATTGCTCCTGTTTCGCAAAGAGGAAGAGGCGTCTTTACGAGCGAACCGCTCGAAGAAGGTGTGCTTATCGAATGTTCGCCTGTTATTGTTTTGAGCCAGCAAGACCGCGCTTTGCTTGACAAGACCCTATTGCACGATTATATTTTTGAATGGGATATTGCTCAACGGCAAAGTGCTATGGCGCTGGGGTATGTACCTATATATAATCATGGTTGCCCCAGTAATTGCGAGTATGAAATGGATTTTGAGAACAGCCAGATTTCGATTCGTACCGTTCGCGCCATTAAAGAAGGAGAAGAGCTGCTCATTAATTATCATGGCAATTTTGACGATGCCCACCCGCTCTGGTTTTCTATTCACTAACAAAAAACCCCGCCAGTGGCAGGGTTTGTAATTCAGTAATCAGAAGATCAATCAGAATCTGATCTGCGCTCTGATCTCTCCCAAGGGGTTGGCAGCGGTACGAATGCTTACATAATATACACCGTTCAGGATACTTTCTTCGGTCACCACTACGCCATCGGCAAAAAGTCTTCCGCTAAACGAACCGCAACTGGTGTTAGTGACAGTGGCACAGCGGATAATTGCCGATGTGGTAAAATTCTGTACGGGGTTAGCAGGAAAGCCGGTAGGGGCTAGTCCATGAATAGAAGCTCCGGTAACGGCGCCGGTCAGACCAGACCAGCTGATCGTGTACGTTAGCAGCTTGGTACCGGTGTTATAATTGATGTTCATCTTTCCAAGTGCGGGAGAGGCCGTGGGCGGAAAGTTGAGTGCACCGGTCAGGGGAATATCATTTTTGATGAATTCTTTTCTTACAAAAAGGTCCTCGTCGCGGTTACAGGAAGCAAGTGACAGCGAAAGCACCGCGATCATCAAAAAATAAGCAGTTGGTTTTAGCAGTTTCATACTGACAAATTTCGGTAAAAGTAAGGAAATTTTACATTGCCCGTATAATTTACCCCACAGGGGGTCCGGGGCGGGGTCAGTTGAGTTTATCCTTGATCTCCTGTAATTTGACCAAAGCTTGCAGGGGGGTCAGCTGGTTCAGGTCGGTCTCTTCGAGCAGGGTGCGGATGGCATTGAAGGTCTCGGTGTGAGCATCGAAGATCGAAAGCTGTACCCGGGCGGGTTCCGGGCTGCCCGCCCCCGTCGCGTGTTCCGAAAGGGCGCGCGACTCCCGTCCCTTTTCGAGCAGACGAAGCAGGGCTTCGGCCCGCTGTATGAGCAAGCTGGGCATACCGGCCATTTTGGCCACGTGAATGCCAAAGCTGTGTAGGGTGCCCCCCGGTTCTAGTTTTCTTAAGAAAATGATCTTGTTATCTGTTTCGCGATGGGTAATATGAAAGTTCCGTACCCTGGGTAAGAGCGATTCCAGCTCGTTCAATTCGTGGTAATGTGTGGCAAATACGGTCAGCGGCCGCAGCGGACTATCGTGCAAGAACTCGGCGATGCTCCATGCAATCGAAATGCCATCGTAGGTAGAAGTGCCTCTGCCGATCTCGTCCAGCAACACCAAACTCTGCGGGCTGAGGTTATTGACTATAGAGGCGGTTTCGTTCATCTCTACCATAAAGGTCGACTCGCCTGCGGCCATATTATCGGAGGCGCCGACTCGGGTAAAGATGCGATCGGTAAGCGGAATCTGCGCTTCGCGGGCCGGTACCGGATGGCCCATGTGCGCCATAATGGTAATCAGGGCTGCTTGTCTTAGCTGGGCCGATTTTCCACTCATGTTGGGGCCGGTCAAAATAATGAGCTGCTGCTTTTCTTTATCGAGTAACAGATCGTTTTCGATGTAGCCTTGCCCGGGTGGCAGTGCTCGTTCAATAACAGGATGACGCCCACCGGTTACCCGGTAAGCGACGCCGCTGGTTACCAGGGCGGGGTGGTAGTGATAACGAACACTATTGTCGGCAAAACAGCAAAGGCAATCCAGCCGGGCTACTTGCGCAGCGGTTTGCTGAAGATCTTTTACGGCCGGCAGCAGCGAGGTAACTAATTCTTCGTACAACCTTACTTCGATCTGCATGATCTTTTCTTCGGCACCCAGAATCTTTTCTTCATATTCTTTTAACTCGGGTGTAATATAGCGTTCGGCTTGGGTTAGGGTTTGTTTTCTGATCCAGTCGGCGGGTACCTTTTCTTTGTGAGCATGCGTCACTTCCAGGTAATAGCCAAATACATTGGTAAAACCGATCTTTAGCGAAGAGATGCCC
>CAZZLP010000128.1:0-4564 GCA_964654705.1 uncultured Chitinophaga sp. | reverse complement strand
ATCGATCGCTCTGTCAAGCGGCATCCAATTTTTCCAGCCAATGATCAACCGGCTTCCGTACATGAAATCCCAGGTATAGAAAAGATCCAGGTTGTAGGCGTTGTAGTTGTTGTCGTTGCCATTTATAAAAGACCGGGCTATCCAGTTTCCATTCACATCGACGTTAAAAAACTTTTCATATCGAACGCTACTCCAATAATGTCTTGCTCTTAAGGTCAAGAACATGCGGGGTGTAAAATTATAGAGCCCCGATACCAGGGTGGTGAATTGTTTAACATCCCTCCATCCCACAATGGGATCACCATTGGCCTCTCTTCGAAACGCATACCCAACGTTTCCGTTATCATCACTACCCGAGCCCGACCATTCGATGCTTAGCCGGTCATTGAAGCGAAAGCGCAAAGAGGCTTCGTAGTTAATATATTCCGCATCGCGGAACGAAGGGGTTTGACCCAGCCCCGCTTCGAGCGACACATATAATCTTTTTCTACTGTCGGTACTCCCGCTAAAACCCACATAGTGCCAAGGCATCATTCGGATCATTCTGCCCGGGGTGCGTAATTCAAAATAATCATGTTGCCACGCGGGCTTCGAAAGATAGTTGACCGAAAGATCCCAGAAATTCTTAAAGAAATAAAAAGCGGTGGCCCCCATTTCGAACTCTTGCCACACAAAGGGCCTGTAAAGCTGACGGTTGGTTAGGCGAACGCTATAACGATAACTCAAAAAATTCTTGGTGGGGGTAAACTGATTATAGCTTGCCTGTCCCGACGTGGTTACTTCGTTAGGAGCTTGTAAAAAGCCAAGGTCATTGGGGTCATAGCGATCCGATTCTATGTTGTTACTAACATTGAACTGTATCTTACCGCTCACCTTGCGTGCGCTGAGCGTCGTATTAAAGCCGTCATAAGACGCCGCTCCCATGATCTTGCTGTAGCGACCTGTTCCTACAAGGGCATAATTGTTCTTTTTATCGTAAAGGGCAAAATCGAGCGCCGAAACATTGGCGTCACGGGCACGGCCGCTGCGGGTAACGTTGGTGTTGGTAAACGTAACCGACGATCTTCCTTTCAGGGCTTGATCGATCACCACCAGACTATAATTGGTCAGCGGTTCGGTCTCTACCTTTTCGGTGGCGCCGGTGGTTTTGTTCAAAAGGGATGCCACCATAGGGGCGCTCACGGCATTGAAGACGCCGATCCCGAGATTTTTTTTATTTCTTCCGGAAAATTTCGAGGCATTGATTAGTTGCGTAATGCCCGGATTCTTGACGATCTCCAGATTGGGATCGCTTGCCACGCGATTTTTCACAGCCCAATATCCGGAAGGCGTTAATCCGATTCTTCTACTATAGAACAGGCCCGCTTTGTTAAAGAGCTCGGTGCCTTCGGTAAAAAACGGACGGTTTTCTTGAAACCGAACTTCGAACGGAGACAGGTTCAAGATCACATTGTCAGAGATCACTTGTCCAAAATCAGGAACCAAGGTGGCATCGAAGGTGAAACTTTCATTGACCCCCCATTTAACATCCATGCCGCCGTTGCGAAGCCACTCTTTTACCGCCCCGCGGTTGGTGGGCGTATTTCTGAAGCCTGTTGTTACATAGGGTAAAAACGAGAGACGAAGCGCCGGTTCGATATTGTTTACACCCAGCAGATCACCAAACTGGTTAACGAACCCCGCGATGTTAGGGTCGACCGGGTTCCAAAAACTGCTTTCGTTGAGTCTTCTGCTAAAACGCTGAAAGTTGATACCCCAGTGTTGTTGCTCGCTCTTTGAAAAACGAAGGGAGATATAGGGGATCCGCATCTCAAGGGTCCAACCATCGGCCGTAAACGCCACATTGCTTTCCCATACGGCGTCCCAGCTATAATCGCTCGGTAGTCCAAACATCGATTGAATGGCCGGGGAGATGCGCGCATCTGACTGAACGTTGCGGCTGGTGACCACGAACTGAAACCCGTTTTGATTATCATTATAGGTATCTATAAATATCGAAAAATAATCTACGTCTTGCCGCTGTTCGCCATCGCGGGCGGTCAGCTGTTTTCTGATCGTGGCCGGATTGTCATAATTTTTTGCCGCCACATAGAGCGCTTCGTCGTCGTAGAGCAACCAAACCTCCGTGCGAAGCGTGGCGGCCTTTCCGAAATCGGGCGAGTTTATAATAAAGTCAGAGGCGGGTATTGTCTGCGACCAGGCGCTATCTTTTAGCAGGCCGTCTATTTTAGGAACGGCAGTGGTGCGCGTGGCCGTGATCTTTTTTAATGCTTGCTGCACAGGTGCTTGCGCCGAGAGCGAAGCCGATACCAAAAACACAATTACACAGAGAAGGTCTTTCATGGCTGGCGCAAAATTCAGCTAATATTGCGTAACCAGCTAATGTTTCGGGCGATTCTTTAGCAATGGATTCTTGAGCGGTTTAGCGGTTCGGGCCAATCCTACCATCCAATACCGTAATCTTCTCCGTGATTGCTGGAACCGCCCCAAAGCGTACCGTTTTTCCAATCAAAGAAGATCGCATTGATCGGCCCCGAAGTGCGATCGTCAAAACTCAGTTTGTACCCCATTTTAATAAGGGCATCACGAACCGCCTGCGGCGTTGCATCGTGTAGCAATAAATTTCCCGGCTTTGGTTTTCTGTCGGTGACCTTATTGCCACCCAGCGATAACCAAAGTTGATTACTGTTGATGTTGGCCGCCTCGCAAGCTTGTTGCACCGTCATATTGAACTCGACCATATTTAAAAAGAACTGTAACAGGTTTTGATCTTGTGTGTCGCCCCCCTGAACAGCAAAAGACAAGAAAGGCTTGCCTTCTTTAAGGGCCAGGGTAGGAGTAAGAGTAACGCGTGGTCTTTTGCCGGGAGCAATGACATTAAAGGGATTGAGCGCAGGGTCAAGCACAAAACTTTGTAACCGCTGGCTCATGCCTATGCCGGTTTTTCCGGCAATCGCGGCCGGCACCCAACCGCCACTGGGTGTAATGGAAACCACCCAGCCCTCTTTGTCGGCCGCCTCTACAGAAGTAGTACCAGCCCATAGTCTTTCCTGATAGGCAGAAGTTGCCCTGGCGATTGCGCCACTGTCGTGTGCGGGAACAAAATGGCGGGTACTGCTATCGCTCAGGTCAATCGCCTTTTTCTTGAGCAATTCTGTAAAAGGGTTTTGTTCTTCCTGAAATGGATAGGGGTCACCGGGCCCCACTAGAGCGTCGTTGGTAGCCTTGTTGATCTGTGCCGCTCGTTGCCTTGCATATTCTTTACTGAGCAAACCGCGTATCGGTTCTTTGGGTGCAAACAGTGGATCGCCATAATAAAAGTCGCGATCGGCAAAGACCATGTTCATCGTTTGATAGAGCGTGTGTATATAGTCGACGCTGTTGTATCCCATTTTTTTGAGATCGATATTTTCCAAAATATTCAGCGCCTGCAACAAGGCGGGGCCCTGCGTCCACTGCTGTAGCTTGTACACTTCAATGCCTTTGTAGTTGACCATCAGCGGCTCTTCCCAACGCGGGGCCCAGTTGGCCAGATCGCTCTTGGTTATTAAACCGCCTTGTTCTTGACAACCCCTTACAAATTCGTCGGCAATGTCTTCTTTGTAAAAACGATCATAAGCCGCCATAATCGCAGCTTTTCTCGACAATCCCTTTTGGATTGCTGCTTGCTCGGCCGCCACCATTTTTGTCAGCGTCTCCAATAGCTCTTGCTGAACAAAGATCTCTCCCGCCCGCGGGGCTTCTCTGGTTTCGCCAAGATGGGGCAGCATCACTTTTTTGCTATAGGGCCACTGCTTAATTCGTTCTTTACTTCTTTCGATACTATTGGCCGTTTGTGCATCGATCGGATATCCTGCCGCCAAATCCATGGCAGGGGCCAGCACCTCTTTTAAACTTTTAGTACCGTACTCGGCCAACATATAACAAAGACCTCCGGGCGTACCGGGTGTGGTCGCGGCCAAGGGTCCGTACTCAGGAGGAAATTCATATCCCTTTGACTTAAAAAACTCGACCGTCGCACCAGTGGGGGCTACCCCCATGGCACTTAACGCAATTACTTTTTTTGTTTTGGGATGATAGATCAGGGCCTGTGTCTCTCCGCCCCAACTCAACACATCCCACATAGTACAAGTGGCGGCCAGCATGGCACAAGCTGCATCAACGGCATTGCCGCCCTGTTGAAAAAGCGTGGCCCCCGCTGTCGCTGCCAGGGGCTTTCCGGTAATGGCCATCCAGTTTTTAGCATGCAGCGGAGGTTTTTGGGTTTGCTGCGCGGTCAATGAAGCAACCGTAACGCAAAAGACCAGCAGGCAGAAGAATTTTTTCATGGCGGTTATCTTATCTATATTCAAATGTAATATCTATTATTCTTATTACTCCTATGGTCAAAGCCGGAATTGATATTGTACTACAGCAGTCTCCGGTATGGAGGCAACAAAAGATAGGGATGGTCACCAACGATGCAGCCCGTACTTACCAGGGTCTTGTTTCTCGAAAGGCGCTTGTCGATAATGGATTTAACCTGATCAGGATCTTTTCGCCCGAACACGGCATATCTGCTTCT
>CAZZLP010000127.1:0-4567 GCA_964654705.1 uncultured Chitinophaga sp. | reverse complement strand
CGCGCCGTTCGTTTATCGGAGGTCGTTATTCGCAGCCGTCTGAATGTGGCTCGTTTTATGGAGCAGGTCAAGACCGATACCACCTTTTACAAGGCATTCAAGAATCTCCGCGTTCTCAATTTTACATCGAGCAATGATATTATCATGCGAAACAAGCAGGGTCAGGTACAGGCCCGCCTGCTGAGTAAGACCCGGCAGTCCCGCACTGGCAACTGTCGCTCCATGCAAGTAATCGAAGAAAAACCGAGTGGCAATTTTTATGACAGAAAAGGTCGCTATAATTATTATACGGCAGAACTATATGCCAGTTTGTTCTTTACTACCGGTTCGATTTGCGGAGAGACCAATGTCGTTCGTGCCAAGCAGTTCTCTACCCGCGGACTTAGCGGTCTGCCCAAGCACAAGGAGCAGCTAAAGATGTTGCTGTTTAAACCGGGCCAGCGTGTACAGGGAGTTCCCTTGTTGGGAGACAAGATGGACATCTTTGACAAGGAACGCTCGGTGCTGTACGATTTTTCGATAGACTACAGCGAACACCGGGGAGAACCCTGCTATCTGTTTTCGGTAGCCGCCAAAAAGGGATTGACCTCGGGGCAACGCGATCAACTCGTACTCGACAAGATGGACACCTGGTTCAGCATCAAAACGATGGAAGTGCTCAAGAGAAGTTATAGTATGAGCTATGGGGCCGGCGTCTACGATTTTAATGTTTCGATGGAGGCAGAGATGGCTCGATTTGGCCAATGGGTGGTACCCGTCGTATTGCGTTATGTAGGCGATTGGGACCTGATCTTTAAAAAAAGAGAACGGGGCTTATTTACGGCCACTATCTATGACGTGCACTGATTACTTTTTATTGAATCCTGCGGCATAGTTTCGCCATTTGTCGATCAGCTGTTGCAGGTCGTCCGGTAAAGGTGTATCAAAATACATTTCTTCTTGGGTTACCGGGTGCAAGAATCCCAGTGTTTTGGCATGCAGGGCCTGGCGGGGGCAACCACTAAAACAGTTTTCGACGAATTGTTTGTATTTGGCATAGACGGTTCCCTTTACAATCGCATCTCCGCCATAGGTATCATCACTGAACAGCGGATGGCCCAGGTGTTTCATGTGTACCCTTATCTGGTGCGTTCTTCCGGTCTCCAGCACGCAACGAACATAGGTTACATAGCCGAATCGCTCCAAGACCTGGTAGTGGGTGATGGCTTCTTTGCCATGATCGCCTTCGGGATAAGCCTCGAACTTTTTTCTAAAGCGCAGGTGTCTTCCGACATGGGCCACGATGGTTCCCTCCTCTTGTTGCATATCGCCCCAAACCAAGGCATGGTACTCTCTTTTTACACTATGATCGAAGAATTGTTTGGCCAGCTGTCGCATGGCGATATCGGTCTTAGCCAGCACCAATAATCCGCTGGTATTTTTATCGATGCGGTGTACCAGGCCAAATCGGGGCAACGTGGCCTCTGTGATCGAAGGATCTTGTTGGCGAAGGTACCAGGCCACTCCATTGAGTAAGGTGCCATGGTAGTTGCCGCTCCCGGGATGAACTACCAGGCCGGCTGGCTTGTTGATCACCATCAACTCTTTATCCTCATAGACGATGGAGAGGTCCATTTTTTCGGGCAACACTTCGGTCTCTTCGGGGCTGAGGTCAGAGAAGATGCATACCTGATCGAAAGGCTTGATCTTGTAGTTGGGTTTTACCGGTTGTCCGTTTACCGTTACCATGCCCAGCGACATGGCCTGTTGTAATTTATTACGCGTGGCGCGCTCAATTCGGTTGGCAAGAAATTTATCGATACGAAGCGGCTCTTGTCCTTTGTCTACTTGTAGCGTAAATCGTTCGTAGAGTTCATCACTGCCTTCGCTGATCCGATCTTCTGTTTCGGGGTTCATGTTGGCAAAGGTAAAGCATGGCGCTTTGTTGGTACCTTTGTATTTGTATGAAGCAAGTGGTTTACTTTAAAGATCTGGGCACCATGGAATATCAGCAGGCCTGGGACCTGCAAGAGCGGTTGTTGCAAGAAGCTTTGGCACAAAAAAAGGCCGGTGCCGCCACGTCGCATCATCTTTTATTAGTGGAGCACCCCTCTGTCTATACGTTGGGAAAAAGCGGCAAGATGGAGCATGTGCTTATCGATCGTCAAGAGATGGAGCAGCGGCAGATCGGGTTTTATCAAAGTAATCGCGGAGGCGATATTACCTATCATGGTCCAGGGCAGATCGTAGGTTACCCGATTGTTGACCTCGAGTGTTTTTATACCGATATTGGCCGGTATTTGCGAGAACTGGAGCAGGTCATTATACTGACCTTGGCAGAGTACGGACTGCAGGGACAACGCTCTAAAGGAGAGACCGGGGTCTGGCTCGACCCTGACTTACCCCTGCAGGCCCGCAAGATCTGTGCAATGGGCGTTCGTTGCAGCCGCTGGGTTACCATGCATGGGTTTGCCCTCAACGTGCATCCCGATCTGTCGTACTTTGGTAATATTATTCCCTGTGGTATCGCCAATAAATCGGTCACATCGCTGCAACGCGAGATCAATCGGCCAGTAAGTCTGGAAGAGGTAAAGCAAAAATTACTGACTCATTTCGAAACAGTATTCGGAGTCAGCATTATTCCGTCGAGCATCGTGCAGTAGTATGCCGGCTCCTTGGTACAGCAGTACCACGTTACAAAAGCGTCGCTATACAGATGCGTTAAGGCAAAAAAATACGATAGCAAGGCCCTGTCTTAGCAGCCGGTTGTTAAAAATCTTTCTCCAGAAGAACTTTGTGTCTTTCTATCAGTCTGGTGTCTTCGTATAATTCAAAGAGAAACCATCCGCTATGTAAAAAATTGGTCTTGTCTAGTTGAAAACTAGCCGCGGGCAGCTGCTTTAACTCAAAAAGAAATTGCTTGTCGGGCTCATAAAACCTGATCCGGTAACTGCTATATCTTTTTTTATTGGGAACATCGATCCGAATATTTCCGTCGGATTGTGCGTAGACGTACAAAGAGGGTGCATACGCATCCGGGTCGTTTTGCGGGGTAACGGTAAAAGGCACTTTGGCCGAATCTCCCATTTTGGAAGGATCTATCCTGATCACCACGGGTAATTCTCTTTTGACCGCTTGCGGAAGCCTTGTTGCGTTTTGTGCAGCGCTGTCATCGGTCAACAGCTCCGGCGTGGATAAGCGGTCGTCGGCAGCCGGCGTTTTTTGCGATGTGGCCATGTTCGTAGCAGGGCGTTCCGAGAGGTCCGTTATTGCCGAAGTGATACTTGCTTGGGTTGTAGCAGTCGTTGCCGCCGCACCGTTCGTTGCCGATGTAGCTATCGTTGCAGTGTTCGAGGTGCCGGTAGTAAGCGCAGGGGTTACCGGCAGATCGGTCGCGTTCTTAACTTCATTTTTGGGTTGTTGGGGCTTGGTAAAGAAATACTGCCCTTTGTCGAGCAAGATATAAAGGCGATAGAACATATGATCATTGACCGCCTTGGTATCGGCAAAGCCATTTTGTACGGCCCCGGGATCAGGCACGGTCAGAATACTTTTGTAACCCCGTAAGCTGTCAAAAGAACGTTGAATAGAGATCTGTGCCGTGTAGGGATATTGGTTGAACCAACTGATGACGATCCGGCCGCTGCCGATATCGCGTACCTCAAAGAAAGGCAGGGGCGGTTGGGCCTTAGTGATGGTGTAGAGCAGTAAACATAGGGCCAAAGACCAATATCGATATAAGCGAGAGGATGGCATGAGTATACTGGCAAAGATAAAGCGCTAAAAGGGCATGCCCTGTTTATGAGAAGCAAAAAGTATCGGGGGGTAGCGATCGGTTGCCTTGCAGCCCCCCGCTGTGAACAATGAGCAGCCGACTGTCTTTTTCAAAAAAGTCATTTTCGACAAGATGTAGGCAGGCATAGAATAATTTGGAGGTATAGACGATATCGGTGGGGATACTTGTTTGCAAATAGAAGGTATTCATAAAATGTAGCAGGGCGGGGGTGTGTTTGGCATAGCCTCCCCATTCGTATCCTGTTACCACTTGCCATTGATTTTTATTATCGCCTGAATACTGGTGCAAGGTTTGCTCGATCGAGCGCAGATCGTGAAGCACCGGAATGCCAATGACCCGGCAGTTGAACGGAGCCGCATTGACCAGTCCCGCCATGGTGGTACCCGTTCCGGCGGCACAGAGTATGTGGGTAATGTCTTTTTTTTCGATCGTATCGAGGATCGTGGCGGCCCCTTGTACTCCGGGCTTGCCCGCCCCTCCTTCATTGATCAGATAATCGGAAGGGGTCAGTAACGAGGGTGGAACCTTTTTTTGTTCGTAGTCTTGTCTGCTTATAAAATGAAGTTGCATGCCTAATGACGATGCTTGTTGCAGGGTGGCTGATAATGCGGCAGGACGCTCCCCTCGCACAATGGCCGCAGAGGGCAGACCGACCGATTGGCAAGCTGCTGCCGTGGCCAGCAGGTGATTGGACCAGGCTCCGCCAAAGGTGATGACTCTTTTTTTATTTTGCCGTATGGCATCTGCTAAATAAAAACGCAACTTGAACCACTTGTTGCCCGATACGACAGG